>CAYYIR010000205.1:0-3548 GCA_964471995.1 uncultured Nitrospina sp.
TGAAAAGTTTAAAGAAAAAATTTTCCCGAGTGCGTAAAGCATTGGGAAAACTTCCCCACCTTAAAATGAGTTTTGGTTCTCCCCATGAGGCTTACCTGCAAACTTATCTATCGAGAGGTGATCGCAGTGTGCATGAGTTTTTCAAAACTTATTTGAGCAATGGTCACGATGCGAAAAGTGCTTTGGCTAAACATTCAGTAGATTTGTTTGTATATCGACAATACGGGAAAGAAGAATACCTTCCCTGGGATATCGTCGATCATGGTTACCGCAATGGGTTTCTTTGGGATGATTATCAACGCGGACTAATGGCTGGACGCACTCCCGTTTGCGATACCGCTACCTGCCATGTTTGCGGAATTTGCTGATCGGTCATCTTTTCCTGGAAGTAGGTCGCATGGTTACTACCTGATATAATTTCTGAGTTTCTGTATATAGATTTCCTTCCCTTTTTATTCTGTGAATATGTCTTTTGATATTGAAAAGATGAATAAACTTCCGCCGGAAGCCCGATTTTTTGATGTAAATAGTATTTGGTACTTTTTTAACGGCTGGGTGGTACGCTTGCTTTATCGAACACCTATTACGCCAAATCAGATAACTTTTCTTTCTCTTTTAATAGGCCTACTTTCGGCAGGGTTTTATTTTTCTGGTAGATCGGATGCGTTGTTGTGGGGTGCAGTCTTTTTATATGGGAAAGTATTTCTGGATAATGTGGATGGAAATCTAGCACGGGTTCGCGGCACTTCCTCACGGTTGGGAAGGTTCCTAGATTCTATAGTAGATTTCTTTATTACGGTTTTGGTTTATATCGGTATATCTTTTTATCTCGTTGAAACAAGTGGTAATGCTACATTCTGGTTTTTGGGAATTTTTGGTTTATTAATTTGCTATCTGCAAAGTACCTTTTTTGTTTTTTATCTGGTGAGTTACACATCACGTGTTGGCTCTTATGACAAAAATAGAGTTGATGAAAATATTACCGAAGAGGACTTAGTTGCAGCCAAAGTAGATACATCGATGAACTGGGCTTTGCGGTTGCAAAAACTATTTGTCTGGGTTTATGGCTGGCAAGATAGATTGGTTGAAAAATTGGATTTTATCTGCCGTAAACTAGCAGGAGTATCCCAAACGGATGAAACCTCTTGGTATATGGACCGTTGTTTTTTAGCAGCTATAAGTCCTCTATGTTTGTGCACTAACAATGTAATGCTGGCTATTTTCTCTCTTTTTGATCAAGTGGAACTATTTTTAATTTTGCTGATATCCTTGATGAATGTTTATGGTTTGAGTTTACTGATTTGGAAAATTCTAAAACGGAAAACTAAAGTAGTCCCTAAACACACCTAATTTGGCAAATCCTGCTTGAGTGCTTTTTCATAACCGACTAATTCCACATAACCTTTTCCGGTTACAGGTTTTCCAGCTACACTACCTTTTATTGAGACACTACCTTCCCAATAGGAACCAGATATTGATCTGAGGTTGTAAAGTTCTTGATCAGAAAAATCAGGTGTAACTTGCAGCGTTATATCGGACTCGGGTAGATCAATATCCCATTTACTAGGATAGGTCGCATTGGTATGCTCGCTGACCCAAGAGCCTTTTGGGGAAATTGTAAATTTATCAAGAGTCAGATGATGATAATTTTGGTCAGTGGCAATGAAAGTTCCACTCGAATGGGGGTCAATATTGCCATCTTTTGTTCGCAACTGGTAGAGCATGATCTCGGTTTGGTTGTCGAGTTTGAGTGAAAACCAGTCCCAACCTACTAATAATGGATTTAAAGGGTTACTTGAAAATTCACGGTCCATCCAACTGCTTCCTGTTACCTTAAATTTCTCTCCTTTAATAAATAAATTGCCCCGGGTTTTCATTCGTGTGAAAGAAAAATAATGTGAAGCATTTCCTTCGTCGCTTCCCTTTATACTAATACCGTTTTTCCCGTGAAATACTCTTTTTTTAATGGGTGTGAGGCTGAGGTCTAGACCTGTATCATTTTCCAAGGCTTTTAACTTTTGAATATTTCCATCGCCAGTCAAACTCCAGTCTGAGTTCCAAATCTTAAAAGTATCGGTTTCGGCACCGGCATTTTTAATTCCTTTTCGATTGATTCTTTCGAAGAAATGAAATTCTTTGTTTTGAATGTCTGAAACCGTCATATGGGAAAAATAGATGTGGTCAATTTTCCATTTTGAGGGATTATTTACTGGTTTGTCACCTTCCAATCCCACTCGAAAAAAGGTGAGTTGATAACCAAATTGCCTCCCGGTTTGATTTTCTAGATTTCCAGTGTAATACCACCATTCGACCCGAAACTCATCATGAGAAAAATCATCACGGGGAAATTGATAGGAGTAACCGGGCAGGGCTTCCTGGAACTTGGGTAAAGATGAGTTTTGCGCATGAGCCGTGTCAACATTCAGATGTAGTAAAAAAAGAAAAAGTATAATGAGTTGTGGCATCAGTTTCTCAAGGATTTTCTATAAATAACCGCAAAGATTATAATATGCTGATTTTGTATTTTAAGAATTTTTTTGCTAGAGACTAACAGAGGGAGGCAGGTAATTCAATTAGGCTTCTATCTGGTTTTGCATATAAATAACGGTTATACTGGTAATGACAAAACTTTGGTGTCCTTCTTTCCCGAATTTACACTCTTTAATACTCTAACCTAATGAGCAGTCCAGAATCCAGGCGTATAGGTGTAACAGGGGCCTCTGGTTTTATTGGTTCGCATTTAGTACCCGCATTAAGGGATTTTGGAAAAATAGTTACACTTCCCCGTGGCAAGGCACTTCCTTCATTGAGTCAGTTAAAAAAATTTACATCGGGTGTGGACTTATTTTTCCATTTGGGTGGAGTTAATCGTGGAACCGATGAAGAAATACTGAATGGAAATATTATAGCAACATTGAGATTTCTTGATGCCGTTAAAAATTATGGAAAGTCTTCAGCCCGAATTCTGTTTGCTTCTTCTTCGCAGGTATACCGCTTAAATAAGATTAAGGGAAAAATTTCTGAATCAAGCCCGTTGCAACCGAGTTCGGTCTATGGCGCTAGTAAAAAAGCTGCAGAGGATTTGATTCGTCTTTCAGGTCTTCCCTATACTATTTTAAGATTGGCAAATGTATATGGACCCGGGTGCCGGCCCAACTACAACTCTGTTGTGGCAACTTTGTGCCAGCAGGCTCAAAAAAGACTACCCTTGCAAATTAATGGAAAGGGAAAACAGAGCCGCGATTTTGTTTATATCGATGATGTGGTGCGAGCCTTTGTATTGGCAGGATTCATTGAAAAAAAGATGGAGGGGCAAACTTACAATATAAGCTCTGGTCATATGACTTCTTTGGTTAAAATTGTTAATGCTATTAAAAAACACGCGAAGAGAGTAAATGTAAAATTTATACCAATCGCAGAAGATAGTATTTCTTATTGTTGTGATGCAAGTAAGTTCAAACGAGACTATGGTTGGAAACCCATGACTTCTCTTTCTAAGGGAATTATGAAATCTTTGAAGTATTTTGGAAGGTAAAATAAATGAAGAA
>CAYYIR010000206.1:0-3522 GCA_964471995.1 uncultured Nitrospina sp.
CATTTGTACGACAAGATGCAGAAGAGTTCACTATCAAATGCAACCTTCATCCTTTCTTACAGACGCACGGTTATCTGGTGAAAAATCCTTATTATGCTGTGACAGACTCAAAGGGTAATTTTTCCATTAAGGATATTCCCCCGGGAACCTACGAAGTCGTCGCCTGGCATACTTACATACCCAATAAAAAAGGTACGGTGACTATTAAAGCCTCAGGTGAAACTAGGATTGATTTTGAATTCAATGGGGAAGATGAAAGAAGAAAATTATATCAAGATGATCTTGAGGGATACCGGTTCAACACTTGGTTTGACAGCAAGAAAAAGTTTTATGGCGGCCCAAGAATAGATGACCCTGTCGAAGAACTACAGGCCTTTTGTGACAAAGACCATATCTGCTCAGAATAGTACCCACATTATTCGATAGTTTTTCTAACTATAACAGAATTGAGTTTATGTTCCTTTCTAGCAAGTTCTGCATCTTTTCGTGCCAAGTCTTCATCACTATATCGACCTAAAAATACTCGATACCACTTACCACCATGATTCGGCAGTTCCGCCTCCATCAGAAATGCATCAAAGCCTTTTATCTGCAAATCCGTTTTTAAAATACCCGCTTTTTTTTCATCGCGAAAAGAACTGACCTGCACAGCAAATGTGGATACGGATGGTTGAGGCTTATTCTCTAATTTAACGTCTTCTTCAACCGGGGCTTTTACACTTTGCGCTATAGGCGTCTTGACAGATTTTTTTTCCTTAAGGTTAAGGGGTTGGGTAGATAAAGGTAACGGAAAAGGAAGCACTTCACCATGAAGACCAACATACTTCGTCATGGTCTTATCTTTTAGGGTTTCAAAAAAGGTGAATTGAGGGGAAACAGGTTTTAAGTCTTCCCTTTTGTTAAAAAGAGATTTGGGTTTTACCGCACTTATTTTTTTGCTTACCGGAGTTTGTTTCTGCCATACCCCGAAAAAACCTAACCCCAACCTATCCTTAAAGTAAAAGATAGAGCTAGTTATTAAAATAAAAAGAATAAGATGAATAAGACGCATAAAATTTAATCGGGATCAGCCTTACATCTTGTCAGGCACTGAAATTCCCATTAAGTCGAATCCGTTTCGAATTGTTATTCTTAATCCATCCAACAAATAAAGACGCGCCTGGGTAAGTGCAATGTCATCAGAGATCACCCTGTGACGGCTGTAATATCCATGAAAACGCGAAACCAAATCCAGCAGGTAATGCGAAATCCTATGTACTTCTAAAGCCATCGCGCTCTTCTCAACAACTTCTGGAAATGCCAAAATAGCTTTCGTGATAGAGAGTTCTTCCTCTTCAACTAAAGGAGAAAGGTCAATATTTCCATTACTAGAAATTGAAATTCCTTTTTCTTCTGCTCCTCTAAAGATACTACAAATCCTGGCATGGGCATATTGAATATAAAAAACCGGATTTTCCGGAGTTTCCTGCTTGGCCAATTCCAAATCAAAGTCTAAATGGGCTTCAGAACTTCGCATGAGAAAATAATAACGTGCCGCATCGACACCAACTTCATTTACGACATCAGAAAGTGTTTCAAACTCTCCGGACCGTGTCGACATAGATACTTTTTCCCCACCACGCAGCAGACTTACAAATTGAATCAACAATATCTTAAAAATACTTTTATCGTATCCCATTGCCTGCAAAACTGCCTCCATACGAGGGACATAACCATGATGATCTGCGCCCATCAGGTTAATAAGTTTTTTAAAACCACGTTTTATTTTATTTTGATGGTAGGCAATATCTGAGCAAAAATAAGTTTTTTCGCCAGTTTGCTTTATAATCACGCGGTCTTTATCATCGTTAAAAGCTGTAGATTTCAACCAAACTGCACCCTCTTTGTCATAAATATGGCCTTTATCTCGCAACCATTCAATCGCACCTTCAACTGCGTTATCATTATATAAAGACTGCTCACTAAACCAACCATCAAACGTCACACGGAATTCGCATAGATCTTTTTTTATTCCTTCTAGAATATTATTCTTTGCAAGCTCCTTAAAAAACGGAACACACTCCTCCTCCGGTTTATCAAAAAATTCATTACCGTGTTTATCAATCGCAATTTGAGCAATATCTTTTATATATTCTCCACGATAATGATTTTCAGGAAACTCTTCGCCTTTCCCCAGCAATTCCAAATAACGCAACCAGGTGGAACGTCCTAAAACATTCATTTGATTACCCACATCATTGACATAGTATTCAGTGCTCAAGTCGAAACCGGCTTTTTTAAGAATTCGTGCTAAAGCATCACCAACTGCTGCTCCTCTACCATGGCCAATATGGAGAGGACCTGTTGGATTGGCACTGACAAATTCAATCAGTATCTTTTCACCCTGACCCACATCAGAGTTTCCAAAGTTACGCTTCTCCTGAACCGCATCGATCAACCGCCTAAGAAAAAAGTTGGGCGACATTTTAATATTAAGAAATCCTGGCCCGGCAATTTCTACTGAATCCAATCCATCAACTCCATCTTCAATATGGCGACGGATGATTTCTGCAATAACTTTTGGGTTTTTACGCTCATTGCGCGCTAGAGTCATAGCGACATTCGTTGCGAAATCGCCCATTTTTTCATCCTTAGGAGTTTCGATAACAACATCAGGAACATTTGAAAGCTGCAACTCTCCTGAATCCTTCGCTTTTTCCAAAGAGCATTTAATTATTTCTTTAATGGCTTTTTTCATTCAAGATCGAAGTTTATTCAGATTCTTTAGGTTTAGAGAGGATTAGATTTTCTAAAGTAGTGCAGATATGCGCTGAGTGCTTACTCAACTTTTTGAGTTACGAATTGATTCAATTTCTTTTTCCATTTCTTTAGCAAGGGATGTTTTTTCTTCCCGAAATTGAGTTTCCAAGTTTATTTTTGCTTCTGCAATTTCCTCAGGAGGCACACGGTCTGGAAGTTTTTTAACTTTATCCTGCATCGTAACATCACGATCAGCAGTTTTAGCTGCATATTCTTTGCGAATTTCAGCAATTTGTTCCTTCTGTTTTTTGGTCAGCTTTTTCTTGGACTTCAACTCTGGAACAAGATCATCAGACCTCTCCAAACTCAATTCCCATGAACTTTTCAAACCCGACATATTTGGATCTCCTAAAATCTTAAGGAATTAATTATAAGAAAATTCCAAATGGACTTTTCCTAACATTAATTATGCTTTAACTTAACAGTTTGCTCCAAAGAAATCAAACACATAACTATTAAAACTCTTTATATTTTAATACATTAAAACAGGGTGCGACCTTATTGAACCGATATAAAACTATCCTACTAATTTAAAACTTTATCTTATTCTTTAATTAATTATGTTATAAAAGCTCGACTAAAGAATAGTTAGTTTCCAAGTTAAATTCTAATTATCCAACCCCATGAAAGCTCAACAACCAAGATTACCCCAAGTAGCTCAAAATTAAACTCAAGCGAAAGAAGAATTAATGACTACTGAACTGAATAACATGGAAGATTACC
>CAYYIR010000207.1:0-3519 GCA_964471995.1 uncultured Nitrospina sp.
ACTTTCATCATGTCCTTTTTTTCCTGTATCATTACGGAATGCAAAAAAGCGGTTGCAACCAGCAGGGGCATAAAAGCCGCATTTTCGACCGGATCCCAAGCCCAATATCCTCCCCAACCCAATTCCACATATGCCCATGAAGCACCAAATAAATTTCCCATACAAAGAAAAAACCAGGAAATAAGTGTCCATTTCCGTGTCAGCCGAATCCAACCGTCATCCAGATTCTTACTTACCAACGCAGCAACAGCAAAAGCGAAAGGGACCGTAAAACCTACATAACCAAGATACAAAGTAGGAGGATGAATAACCATCCAGTAGTTTTGCAAAAGTGGGTTTAAACCTCGGCCATCTTCAGGAGGTAATGGAATACGCTCAAACGGGTTTGTGGAAAAGTTAATAAGAAAAAGGAAAAAGATAATTATGGTCAGTAACACTGCCATAGCATAAGGAACAACACGAAGATTTTTTTTTCGATTCTGAAAATAAACCACCACCGTATAGGTAGTAAGAAGTAATGTCCAAAACAATAATGAGCCTTTTTGCCCACCCCAAAAAGAAGCGAATTTATAAAATGTATCAAGTTCAATATTAGAGTAAGCCCACACATATTGAAGGCTGAAGTCGTTGGTTAGGAAGGCCCTCCATAAACAAATGGAAGAAATCACCACACAACCCCAGACAATCATTGGGGTCTTATCCGCACTTAAATATAGGTCTATCCTGTTGCCCCGTGCAGCCATGATATAAGCAACACAACCATATATAGCAGTTGCCAAGGCTACGAGTAATGTAAATTCACCAATATCGTTCATGAAAAATAGAAGTCATCCCCTCTTGCAACAGAGAAGAAAACTTTTCTAGAAATTTAAGGGAAGGTTAAATCGTTGTCTTCGGCAAGGTGTCCGCATTTTTTAGGCCAGGCTCCTTATATTTATCGGTACCCAGACTTCCAGGATGCATTTTCCCTGCTTCTTTTTCCGCTTCATATTTTGAAGGGCAACTAGTCAATAAAGTATTTGCATGAAATACACCATCCTTTCCCAATGTCCCTTCTACTACCACTTCGCGGCCATCGGCAAACATGTCAGGTGTTACCCCTTGATAGGCTACCTTTAAAGAGGATTCCTTCTCCTCAATGGAAAATTTCACATTCAAATAATCGTTAGGATCTCTTTGAATAGAACCATTTACTACATTGCCTTTTATCTTAAGGCCGGCTCCAGTATAGGTGGTTGTTTGGCTTAGCAGTTCATCAACGGTAAAAAAATACGAAGAAGTATTGCTGATCCCCATCGTAATTAAATATCCGATTGCACCAACAATCAATAAACTCCCTATCAGAAATCTAACTTTTTTCTGCTTCATAATTGGTTCTAATCCTTTGGAAAAAGGTAATATCTATAATCATTTAAGGCTTTTTTCATAGTAGCATCAGGAATTTAGGCTTGTCAAAGCAAATCCATTGAAATTGCAAAAGGTAAAAACAGTTTGGAGTCCAACTATTCTGGCCTATATATAATAAGGAAAGAATTCAAATTAAATGCATTTAAGCCTATTTTAAGAATAAATTAAGCGAGATGTCCTTTATATCAATTTGAGAAACCGAAAAGTGTCACAATAGTGCCTTAGTGGAACCCCTCCTATTTCCTAGACCGGTTCAACACGCTGCCCTGAAAACCCTGTCTTAATAAAAGTTTATACGGTTTTAGCCTAAGTAAAAATAATCACTTTTACCTCGTTTTATGTTGACAGGTTGTCGGGTTATGATAGGATTGTGTTCTAAAGTGTCTAAAAATGTTATTTTATGTCACTTTCTAATTAATTTGCAGGAAATTTTGATGAGTGGTTTTTTAGGTACATACAGTATCAGCTTAGATGAAAAAGGTCGATTCAACGTTCCCGCCAAATTTCGTGGAACCATAGAGCAGTTCGGCCCGCAACTTGTTCTCTGTGCAATGGATCCCTTTATAGTCGTTTTTCCACAAAAAAATTGGGCTGAAAATGAAGAAAAATTAAACCATTTAAATGCTTTCAATAAAGAAGACCGTACTCACCTAAGAGAATATTATTCACGTGCCACCGATTGTGAAATGAAGTCAGGAAAAATTCTATTACCTCTTATTTTAAGAGATGTAGCCGGACTAAAAAAAGAAGCTGTATTAGTAGGTATGTCTAAAACCTTTGAAATCTGGTCTCCCGAAAGATGGGAAAAACAGGGAGGCAAGTGAGAAGCGGGACCCGGAAAAAAAACTTATGAGTTGCTAGTCGCCGGATCGTCTCGAAAAAATTATGCCAACGTACCACGAATCGATAATGAAAAAAGAAGTGCTTCATTATCTAAATAATCACATGGAGGGTGTAATCGTGGATGGCACATTAGGGGATGGAGGACATTCAGAATTCATCCTCAAAAATACAGGGCCAAAAATCAAGGTGCTCGGCATTGATCGGGACCATTCTGCAATTGAGAGAGCCGAGAAAAGGCTTCATGATTTCGGGAGCCGAATTAAGTTTGTCCACGGTTCGTTTGAAAACTTGCAAGATCTTATTGTTCAAACCGGCATTTCAAAAATCAACGGACTATTGCTCGACTTTGGTGTTTCCTCCCCTCAGTTAGACACGCCTGAACGCGGATTCAGCATTCGAAATGATGGACCACTCGATATGAGAATGGATAATTCACAAGCAACCACAGCTGCAACTCTTCTCAAAAAAATGAAGGATACAGAATTGCTCTCTGTCATAAAAAATTTTGGTGAAGAACGGTTTGCAAAAAAAATTGTCCGCGCAATTCGCAGGGAACAAGAAAAAGGTCCTATAACCAGAACGTCTCACTTGGCTAAGGTCATCTCAGAAGTCGTTAAATCACCAAGAAACTCAAGAATTCATCCTGCAACAAAAACATTTCAAGCCCTGCGCATAGCGGTTAATAACGAGTTAGAACAGATAAAAATCGTTTTACAAAATGCTGTTGACCTTTTAGATTCTTCTGCTCGCATTGTTGCGATCTCGTTTCACTCGTTGGAAGATAGAATTGTGAAAAATTTTTTTCGTAAAGAAGAAAAAGGTTGTACGTGTTCTCCTAAGACCCCCATCTGCATTTGTGGCAACAAGCAAACTTTAAATATTTTAACGCGTAGGCCGATCTGTCCATCTTCAGAGGAATTAGGCTTCAACCCTAGGTCAATTAGCGCAAAATTAAGGGTTGCAGAAAGGGTTTATGTTTAAAGGGTTTCGTAAACTGATCCGGGAAGGGTTTCATATTACCCCAAAAGGCTTTCGCGTAATTTTTCTGGTCTCTGTATTAATGTTGTTTGTTGCGTTGGCGCTTGTTTGGCCGAACGTGAGAAAAGTAAAACTATCTTATGACTATCAAGCTCTCGAGGCAGAACGAGAAGAATTGTTAAGTGAAAATCACCTTCTACGGCTAGAAAAGGATAGTTTGCAGTCTTTGTACCGTATTCAAGCTTTAGCTAAAAATGAAGTGGGAATGATTGAACCAAAAATAGAGCAAGT
>CAYYIR010000208.1:0-3508 GCA_964471995.1 uncultured Nitrospina sp.
GGAGCCAGCGGGCGGAATTGCACAGCGGCTCAAACACTAGTTTTATTTCGATTAATTACCTATCCTCGAAACAATCGCCTTAGCTACTTCAGTATATCCTTCTGCATTATAATGACCACCAAGCCTTAGTGGAAAAAGAGAAAGTGGGTCAGGGTGATCAGAAAAAACCTCATGATGAGTATCAATGACTGGGATGCTGAGACCTTTTACTAATTCAATCATCTCTATTTTTTTTCTATATAAGTCAGATTTGTTTTGTTCGTTAAAGTTTGAAAAGCTTGGTAGATAGACAAAATATAATTTTCCACCCCAAGCCTCAGTTCTTTCTTTTGCTTTGGCGAGAATTTTGGAAAATAGTGGGTCTATTTTGAGGTTTGCCTTTTTAGGTTCATTAGAACCAGTTATATTTATGATCTTTGTTCGTAGTGCACCCAACCTCAACCATTGGGTTTTTTGTAATAAATAGGTTGTATCTTTATCAATTAATTTTTTAAGTTCCCTATCAATTTCTTCTTGTCGATCCATCAAGTGTTGTGAAAAATTATCTTCTAAATATTGCATTAATAACGGCACCGATTTCTCCTGATGCATATCGTAAAGATCATTTTCATAAAAAACCCAGAGGACTTTTCTTGGACGTAATGACTTTGCATACTCTGTAAGGGTGGCAAGCTCAGTCAAAGGTCCATTTCCATTTATACCCAAATTAATAACAGTAGAATTAGTTAGATAGCGAATTTGTCCTGCAATCTCCTCTCCTACTTGAACAGTCGAGCCTCGTGTGAAGGAATCTCCGACCATTAGCCAATTTATATTTGAAGAATCCCACTCGCTATCAGGGTTGTTAAACCCATAACGGTCACTCTGATAGATACTATATTTTCCTCCTTCGTTTCCTCCCACAGTGGTTTTCTTGGAGATGCCTCCAAGCGTAAATAACACAGTCCCATCATAATGTACTCCACCTTGTTCTATTAAGTATCGAGGAATAACAATTGGCACCGCATCTAACCCTTTTGCTTTGAAACTTTTAATAACCTCCCATCGTGTTCTTTGATCGAACTCTATACCTAACTTAGCGGCAGTAGTTACCCTTGTCCTGCTTGAACTAAAAAAATGCAGTGCTCCTTCCGCCATATATAGTCCTATCAATAGAGAAATGGTAACTATTAAAATGTTGACGCGAACTTCTTCTCTTAACCATAAAACTACTCCCCAGAATAGGACTCCTAATATAGAGATAACATAATATTTAAAGCTATCTTCAGGTTGAAAACCATGATGGTTAAATTCTGTCCGATAGTATGTGTACATCAAAATCAATATCGACCCTACTATAAAAAACCAAGTAATCGATTTGGATAATGAAGTTACCCTCTTTTTGTTATTCAATCTCCTTAATTACCTCCTCTGATTGAGGTAAACAAACAGGCGTTTTAAAGCCCCGTTTTTAATTATGTTACCTATTTATATGCCTATTATTTAAAAAAGGCATATATGCTAAAACCCATATACCTTTATTATATTGGAGCCAGCGGGCGGAATTGAACCGCCGACCTACTGATTACGAATGAGGCAATCTATGAATAAGCTGGAACACCTAGAAACCTCATGAACTCAAGCATACCTTTATTATCCAGTGTTTACAAGTATTTTAGCAGGTCTCTATGTTTCTTGATATTTCAAGGTATTAATGTTAATCTGCTAACTTTAAAAATAAAAGTTAGCAGATTAACATGAGATTAACCGATTCGAAAATCAAGGGGTTGAAAACAAAAGAGGTTCCGTACATTGTTGGTGAAGATGGTGGGGTAGGAGTACGGGTCTACCCTAGCGGGAAACGAAGCTTCATTTACATGTACCGTTTTAATAATACTTCTCGGCTACTTACCATTGGTGCCTACCCGCAAACCACCTTGCACTCCGCCAGGTTGGTTTCGGCAAAAGCAAAGAACCAAATCATCAAGGGCATAGACCCTGGCACCATTCAGAAGAACGGAAAAAAAATCGATAGAGATGCTGAAACTGTAAAGGCGTTAGTAGCGGAGTATATAGAGAAGTGGGCCAAGCAAAGAAAAAGAACCTGGAAGGAAGACGAACGTATTTTAAAAAAAGATGTGATCCCAACCTTAGGTAGACGCAAAGCCAAGGACATTAAGCGGCGGGACATCGTTCTTTTGTTGGATGAAATAGTGGGACGCGGTGCCCCGATCCAAGCCAATAGAGCTTTGGCTGTTATTCGCAAAATGTATAATTTTGCCGTTACGCGGTCCATCTTGGATACCTCACCCTGTGCCGCCATCTCGGCCCCTTCAACAGAAAAGCGTAGGGAGCGAGTTTTAGATGACCACGAGATAAAAGCTTTTTGGCTGGAGCTGAATAATACGAAAATGCACGATCTGATCAAACTGTCTCTCAAGCTTATGCTGGTAACCGCCCAAAGAAAACAAGAGGTCACTAATGCAAAATGGGAAGAGTTTGACTTAAAGAACAACTGGTGGACCATCCCTTCGGAGCGATCCAAGAATGGACGCCCGCATCGAGTACCGCTCACGCCAATGGCAAAAAAATTGTTGACCAGTCTAGCTGATGAGGCAAACAAAAGGGCGAACAACTCACCCTACTTATTCCCCTCGCCAAGAACGGCGTTCCCGATCACGGGCCAGTCCATTGATCACGCCCTCAGAAAGAATACAGACTGCTTTAGCTCTCCTTCTTTCACTCCGCACGATCTAAGGCGCACCGCTGCCAGCAAGATGACAGAATCAGGAATACCCAGTAGCGATGTATCAAAAATTCTGAACCACTCAGAAAATACAACCATCAATCGCCATTATGATCACTATAGCTACGATAAGGAAAAAAAAGCTGTGCTTCTTAAGTGGGATCGGAGGCTAAAGTCCCTCCTTACCTGAAAATCTGGTAAAATTTCAAATATTTTACCCTAGACTAAAATTAGTGACGGCAGACCAAATTACAAGACTTGGATTTAATTCATGCTAGAGCCCAACCTTTCATCAAGACTTGAACATCTTCGATTTAGTTTCAACTGGAAGTTGGAAGATATTTTGTGGATGCTTACCGGAAGACATTACAATACCCAAGGAAAACCGAACGAAAATGAGATAAATGCTCTGGAAGAAATTTCCGAGTGTCTCGTAAATGCTATATGGATCGATGGAAGATTCGGAAAGTTTCCCAAAACAGAAATTGACTATGATGATCCCTTGGAAAAGTTTCATTGGGCGTTCTATACTTTTTTTAATACAAACTCCATTAAAGCTGGGGGTATTTATGAGTCAACGGATATTCACAGCCTAAGAACCCACCCACTCAGAGTCCTGGACTGGTTCAATGATAGTAAAATTCTAAAATCAAAAAATGTTATTGAATCTCTCTCTAATTCTTCACACCGTCAAGTATTAAGCTTTTTATCTCAAGTTGAAGACAAGAAAAATAAAACTAAGGATTTAAAACATAAAATTGAATATGAAAAACTTGCAAAAAC
>CAYYIR010000209.1:0-3481 GCA_964471995.1 uncultured Nitrospina sp.
TCTCATCCAAAGATTTTTCATAAGCATGAGGATGGTCTTCTTTCACCCCAAATGCGCAGAATTGGCAACTGTGTATACAAATATTGGTAGGGTTAATATGACGATTATGAATAAAAAAGGTCGTATCCCCATTCATTCTCTCACGGACTTGATTAGCAAGGTAACCAACACCCAAAAGATCAGGGCTTTTCCAAAGAGTCACCCCATCTTCTAAAGACAAACGCTCTTTCGCACTTACCTTTTCACAAATCGGGTTTAATTTTTTATCTTCGAACTCAAAAAGCATAATTAGCCAAATAGGTTTAATATAAAAAGAAAGGTTATTTTTAAATTATACTAGATTCTTCATTAATGTTAAATAAAGTTGCAGAGTGTAGTTCTCTAAATCCACACGCAGTCAATAATTACAAAAACCATGAGACCTAAACTGATAATTCCATTCATATTAAAAAATGCAATATTTATTTTTGAAAGATCATCTGGGCGTACTAAGGAGTGCTCATAAAACAACAAAATTGCAACCACCACCACACCTATAGAATACAAAACCCCGAGTTGGCCAACAAAAAGTAAAAGTCCTAATAGAAAAAGAATCATCACCCCATGCGAAGCAAAAGCAATACGCAAGGCATTTTCTATCCCAAATTTCTGTGGGATAGATTTTAAACCGCTACTCCTATCAAATTCCACATCCATGCACGAATATAAAATATCAAATCCTACCAACCAAAAAATTACCGCTGCCCCCAGAATTAAGGAAGAAAAAGAAATCTCCTCACGAATGGCAACCCAGGCACCCACTGGAGAAATCGCAATGGCTAACCCCAGCCAGAAATGTGAGTACGCTGTAAACCTTTTTGTAAAAGAATAGAAAAATACAATTAATAAGGCCACTGGTGATAAATAAAAAGCAAGTGAGTTCAACATATTTGCCGCAAAAATAAAAATCGCGGATGAGACAATCAAAAATAACCAATAACTTCTAATGTCTACGCGACCTGCTGGTAGAGCGCGATCCTGCGTACGTGGATTCCTTGCATCAAACCGCGCATCTAAAACACGATTGAACGCCATGGCTGCACTTCTTGCACCCACCATGCAAACGATGATCCATATTATTTTTTCTGTTTGAGGAAGGCCTTTGGCCGCAATAAATGCGCTCATAATTGCAAACGGCAACGCAAAAATCGTGTGCTGAATTTTTATATCTGCAAAAATCACTGAAAGTTTAGCGAACAAAAGAAAGAACTCCCTAAATCACTTAAAGGGTATGCAATAAAATATGCTACATTAATTAACTTAAAAAAAACTACATAATTTAGATGAAAAATTACCGACAACTTTTAGCTCTCTTAGTTCCCTACAAGAATGCATTGTATATAGGTGCTATCTGTCTCATCATTGCTTCATTGACTAATCTAGCAGTGCCTCTCTACATAAAAAAACTGGTGGACGTTGTCATGATTGACAAAAACTTAGCACTGATGAACAACTTGACATTCAGTATTGCCGGACTTTTTCTTTTGCAACTGATTTTTTCTACCGCACATAATTATTTATTTGATCTAACTGAAAAACGAGCAATCACTGACTTTAGGATCAAGCTATTTAAACATCTGCAAACGCTTTCACTTAGTTTTTTTGTAAAACGTCGTACCGGCGAAATCGTCTCTCGCATGACCAACGATATTACCACCATTGAAAACATAGTCACCGATCTTCCAGCAACATTACTGCAGCAATCGATTCGACTGTTTGGCGGTATCATTATCATCACCTATATGAACTGGAAATTGACCTGCCTGATTCTCGTTCTCGCGCCAGTCCTTGTATTATTTGCCAGAACATTTGGTCGTAAATTAAAAAAACTGTCCACAGAAATCCAAGATAAGCTTGCCGTATCAACTACAATCCTTGAAGAAAATATATCCTGCATTCAAGTCGTAAAATCATTCGTGCGCAGCAAATTGGAAAACGAACGCTTTGGCAACGCCGTTGAAAATAGTTTTGAGTCCGCCAAAAAACGCGTCATTATATCCTCGTTTTTCGGCCCCAGCATTGGATTCATCGCTTTCTCAACATCACTAATTTTGCTCTGGTATGGCGGACGTGAAGTTATTCTAGGAGAAATCAGCCCGGGTGAACTAATTGCCTTCATTCTATATGCAACCATTATCGCAGGACCCATGGGGAGTTTCGCGCGCTTGTATGCTCGGATGCAAGAAGGCGTAGGTGCTAGCAAACGGGTCTTTGAAATTCTTTCCATGGAGGGAGAAGTTCAGGATCTGCCCGATGCCAAACCCTTACCTCCAATCGAAGGCAAGGTTGAACTAAAAGGTGTTCACTTCCATTACCGAGAAGATCAAAAAGTGATTCGAGGTATTGACTTTATCGTGCAACCTGGAGATACGGTAGCATTAGTCGGACCAAGCGGTTCTGGGAAAAGTACACTGGTACAATTACTGCATCGGTTTTATGATCCAATAAAAGGAGAAATCCGAATAGATGATATTCCTATTCATACCATTCAACAAACTAGCTATTGGAAACAAATTGGAATTGTTCCTCAGGAAACTATTTTGTTTGGAGGCACCATCTTAGAAAATATTGAATATGCTAAACCCGGAGTAACGAAAGAAGAAGTCATCGAAGCCTCAAAAGCCGCCAACGCTCATACCTTTATATTAGAAACACCCGAAGGTTACGAAACCATCGTCGGTGAAAAAGGAATTCGCCTTTCAGCAGGGCAACGACAACGTATTGCCATTGCCCGTGCAATACTAAAAAACCCACGAATTCTGATTCTCGATGAAGCTACATCAGCATTAGATAACGAATCCGAATTACTCATCCAAGAAGCATTGGAAAGACTGATGCAAGGGCGCACCTCGTTTATTATCGCGCATCGACTATCAACTATTCACAATGCCGAACGCATTATCGTTTTGGATAAAGGAAAATTGATAGAAAGCGGCAACCATGCCCATTTGATGGAAAAAGAAGGTCTATATCACAAGCTCTACACCCTTAAAAGCCTGCAAATGGCTGAGGAAGCTGGAGCAAAAACAAACTGAAACTAATAATAATTTAGCTTTAAAGTCTTAAATGCCAAAAAAAGTGGCATTTTAAGGCTCTTCATTACATTTCAATATTCATTTTCGGGTAATTTGATAGTGTCTATTTGAAAGTAGACAGAATAAAAAAATATTATTAAGAAATTGTCTTTTTATTAAATAAAGGTCTTGCTTTTCAAAGATTCAGGTACTATGATTACCCAGTTGTTAAATAGGCATGAAAATCTTTATCTGAAAGTTTTTTCCTGACCTTAATAAAGGAAAAAATTTTCAAATAAGGATTTCTCGCCTTTTTTAGAAAATTCAGAACACATTTTTAGCTAAGTTGCGTATTTCTATACGCTTTTTTTGGCTTTGCTCTTTGAAAATTGAATAGGTGTCAAAAGATGTTGCGGGTCTAGCAACAA
>CAYYIR010000210.1:0-3480 GCA_964471995.1 uncultured Nitrospina sp.
TCGGGCAATATCCGGAACAATTTCCCTAACAACCTCTCTAACAGTTTTTATAATTTTTTCTGACATCCCAGAAACCTCTTTCTGGAGCGAGGTATCCAACGATTTTTCCAGAATCTGGCGAACCTGCTCTCCGGTAACTTGAATAAATCGGTCATCATTACTTTCAAAGGCCATTTCATGATAAAAGGAGGATGGGTCGGTCATGGAGTTGATATTTTCTTGAATTTCATCAGCAGTGTGAGGACGTCTTTCTTTATCAGAAAAAGCACTTGGTGCCATTCTTTCGAGAAGATCTTCTGGCTCCGGAACAATGCTTCCTAAATTGGATATCTCTGATTCTCTCGTGCCGTAATTAGCCGCCTGTTTTGATTCTCCAGCCACAATTTCTTTAAAAGCCGAATCTAGATCGTCAATATTCTCCATCTTTTGGGGCTGCACATCTTGATAAACTTCAAAGTTATCCTCAAAATTTTGTTCTTCTTGAGCATTTTCTTCAGCTTCAAAAGTTGGCCGGGCAATTTCTCCTTCATTTTGAGGTTCCACCTCTTGAATCATCTGTCCTGATATATCTGTACCGCTGGCAACGGGATCCCTACGATCCATCTCGGCTTTTTCCTGCATAGGGGTAGTTTCTTCTATTAGATCCTCGGTTTCTATGGAGTCAGTAGAGAGTTTTTCAACAGACTCCAAGAGCTCTTCAAGGCTGGGTTCCTCATCTAACTCTACATCTTCAGAAACACTTTTAGAAAGAGCAGGCTCGTTTTTGACTGCACTATCACCTCCCATGACCCTAGTTACCATTTGAACTATATTGTCGGATTTAAAAGGTTTCGAAATATGATTTTCCGCTAGGCATTTCTTAAAATTTTCCTCATCAAAATCTTCAAAGTCACTTGCCAGAAGTAATACTTTAATGCTTGCCAAATCAGGAGTGCTTTTTATTTTCTGACTCAATTCAAATCCATTTAGCCCAGGCATATCAACATCCGCCAAAACTATATCTGGTTTAAAATCTGGAATTTTATCAAAAGCTTCTTTTCCATTGCCTATGCCTTCTACTTCTACATCCTCATTTGCAAAAGCCATTGCAACAATTTTCTGAATCGTAATACTATCGTCAGCAACAAGAATTCTTAATGTCATAAATGTTTACCCGTTAGGATTTTTAGAAGTGATGAACCGAACTGCCTCCTAACAAGAGAAAGCCATAAAACTTCGGTTCGATGCCAGAAGACTATATAATGGGAGCTGCCACGTCTATAGATTTAATAGGCATCGACCTGTGGAGCCTAGCGTCAAGTGGAAGGCATCTGTCTGGGGCAAATGCACGGCCCTAGAATAGTTAATCAATACCCAGTTTATTATTTTTTTTAACTTCAGCTGCAAATTTTAATTAGCTAAGTAGTGCAATCTCAACAATTTAAGTATATCATATTTTCAAAGAACATAATAAAATTAAAGGCTGGAAATTCAATTGGTTAAATACCACCTTTAAGATTATAAAAAATCCACATATTGGAAAACATTAAATTGTAAAATCTGTCGTTGCTTGGGAGAAATCTTAGCGTTGATTCTTTGTTGTCTGAGTAAAAATTCGAAATTCTCTCTTTGGAGTGCATTTTTTGTTTTTGGGTTATATATGGGATTCCCCTTTCCCTCTTTTGCCCTTTATCTTCAACTCGACACAATCGCCGATGTAAAAACCAATTTCAGTGATGGTTGTGCCTCGATAAAAGATATTGGAAATCAATCTGAAAGATTAGGAATAGATGCCGTCATTTTTGGTGACTACGCCAGGAATTCTATCGAATTTGGCGTCAAACCCTTTCAGCGTATATTCAAAAATACTACAGAGGGACCTTCTGTGCTTGATCGCGGTGCTTCTGGTTTCATTTCTGAAATCAATGACAATGACCGCCAAACAAAAAAAACCCTTTTAATTCCCGGAGTAGAAACCGCGCCTTTTTACTATTGGAGCGGTAGCAATTTTGATAAAAACCTTACCGCCCATAATTGGGACAAGCATTTGCTTGTTGTAGGAATGGGCACAGCATCTGAATATGAACAGTTGCCTCTTCCAAATAGTAATTTATCTTTAAATTATACAAAAACGTTATTAAACCAATTCATCCTATTTGGATTCTTGTGCATGATGAGTATGGGCGCAGTTTATAAAGGGTACGCACGAGTAATAACTGTTCCCATAATGGTTTTATTTATTTTGTTAACTATCAATAACCACCCTTTTCGAAGTACTCCTTTCGATGCTTATAACGGTGAGCAAGGAGTGAAGCCTTATCAAAACTTGATCAACTACGCCAACTCGAAAGGAGCGCTTGTTTTCTGGAATCATATGGAAAGCAGTTCTGGTATCCGTCAATATGGGAGTGCAAATTTGTCAACGTTTCCCTATCCTAATGACTTACTGAAAACAAAAAACTATACCGGGTTTCAAGTCGTCGGTGATGCCCCCATTCAACAGGCAGAAGCAGGACAGCAATGGGACAAGGTTCTTATGGAATATCTTCGAGGTCAACGCAATCAACCGGTTTGGGGTTACGGAGGCAACGACTACCTTTGCGAAGACCAGAATGGAGATAAATTAGGCTCGGTAAGAACAATAGTTCTTGTACGCGAAAAAAATCGCGATGCTCTTTTAAATGCTATGAGAAAAGGCCGAATGTATGCAGTCCGACAGGCTGATGACAATCGCCTATCTCTAGATGAGTTTGTCGTCGAAGATCAAAAGACTGGGCAACAAGCGACCTTTGGACAAGAGCTGAAGTCCACCGACTTCCCCGCTGTAAAGATAAAACTTCGATCTATAAAAGGGGGAAACAAAACCGCGCAAATCCAGATCATCAGGAATGGAGTGCTTGCTAAACAGGAAACTGTATCTTTACCTTATGAATTAACCTGGCGAGATGTTAACAACCCAAAAGAGAAAAAAGCCTACTACAGAGTCAAGGCCTCGGTTAATTCAATGGATCATCTTATATCTAATCCCATATTCGTTAAATTTTCTGATTCACCAGGTGAAATGGTTGCATCCCTGCCTGAATCGACAGAACAGTTAGCACCCTCGCCTGATATACCGACGAAACCCTCCCCACCCCAAAATATTCCTATCCAACCACCCGCTATGCAAGAAATTTCTAGTGCGAAGACCATTGATAAAACCGAAATATCTTCAATTACAATGCCAGAAACTTCGTTTCCCATCCCCAAACAACCAGTTGTTAATCCTCCCGAGCCACCCATTCCTTCTGCTGCGATAATGGCAAAAAATTCTAGCGAAATCGAACGTTCCTCAGGGAACTCAGAAAAGCTTCTAAAAGTAGTGGTAGATGGAGTTGCGCTTCGAAAAGGTCCGGGAACAGTTTTCCCGAAAATCACCAATTTAAACAAGGGAGCTGAAATTGAGTTTGTTCGTCGCACCAATATTGAGTTTAACAATAAGAACTGGCTGGTTGTCAAACG
>CAYYIR010000211.1:0-3479 GCA_964471995.1 uncultured Nitrospina sp.
GTTTGACTTCTGGCTGTCGTAACATGTCACTGCCAAAATCTTTTTTTCTAATCATCCTCCGTTGAATATAAACAAAGATAAGAGATAAAAGTATAAGCAAAATGCTAACAGTTGATGCAAGGCCTGTGTTACCTCCTAATTCACTTGTATAGAGGTTATAGGCAAGTGTTGACAAAACACGAAAATTCCTACCGATAATAGATGGGGTCCCAAAATCAGCCAAAGATAGAACAAAGGCCAATAGAGCTCCAGTACTGACCGCCGGAAATATTAATGGCAGTGTCACTCGCATGAACTTGGAGTATGGTCGGTAACCGAGACTTTCCGCAGCATCTTCAAGAGAAACGTTTATAGTACTAATTGCACCAGCTGTTAGCAAATAGACAAATGGATAGAGTTTAAGGCTAAAAACAAGGATTATTCCAAGCGGGCCGTAAATGGTCGGCATTGGTATACCTATTGACTCCAACCCATGGCGCAACCACCCGTTTGATCCAAGCATCGTTATCCAAGCATAGGCCCCAATAAATGGTGGTGATACTAGGGCCAATATCGCCAAAGTCGAAATAAAAGATTTTCCTTTGATTTTAAAGCGCGTAGTGAAATACGCCAAAGGGATGCCAATCAAGAGAGCACCCACCATACTAGACAATCCCACGATTACGGAGTTATAAATTGCAGTACGGTAATAACTTCTGCCAAGAATATCCGCATAATTTTGGAGGGTGAATTCACCATTTTCGTTGTCGATAAAACTGGAGGTAAAGATATTATAGAGTGGATAGATAAGTAGTAGACCTACTATCACGAACGTCAATAAGATGACAAAGGACCAAACGTTATTGAGGGAGTAAAATAGACGCTTCACAGGATCAACACCTTAAACCGCTTGTGTTGTTGAAGAACATTATAGCCTTGTGTGGCAACTCCAAAAAAACAGTTTTACCTATTTCATCGAGAAAATTTCCATCCGGACGTGCAACATTAGCAATAATTATGTTACCGTCAGTCAATTTGACATGATATTGTGCCTCTCTCCCAGAAAAGGAAACTTTTTCAACTATTCCAGTCAAATTTATCACATGGGCATCTGACTCAAATTTCTTGTTTGATATAACAACATCTTCTGGACGAATACCTACAAGTAATTTTTCAGACTCACTGCCCTTAATACTTGTAACAGATGAAGAATCGACTCCCCTAAGCCTATTCAAATCTTGATATTCTAGTCCAGCAAAAGGCCACTGTAAAAAAATCATATTTCCAACAAATGATGCAACAAAGTGGTCTACTGGTTTTTTGTATATATCCCAAGGGGTCCCCGCCTGAACCATTTGACCAGATCGCATGACACAGAGTCGATCTGAAATAACCAGTGCCTCTTCCTGATCATGAGTCACATAAATAGTTGTGGTTCCGAGATCCTTCTGAATCTGTCGTATATCTTCACGCAGTTCAACACGAAGTTTAGCATCCAAGTTTGAAAGTGGTTCGTCCATCAACAATATTTTTGGTTCGATCACCAAAGCCCTTGCGAGACCGACCCGTTGCTGTTGTCCACCGCTTAACTCGTTAGGCATTCTTTTTTCAAGACCAGAAAGCTGAACAGTTTCCAATGCATCAGCGACGCGACTTTTAATTTTTTGATGAGACACTTTTCTGTTACGGAGACCAAAAGCGATGTTGTCCCCCACTGACATATGTGGAAAGATCGCGTAATCTTGAAAGACCATACCAATATCGCGACGGTAGGCCGGAAGACTGTCGATCTCTATTCCGTCTATTTTTATAGTGCCACTGTCTTGTCGGTTGAATCCAGCAATAGTGCGTAGCAGTGTGGTTTTTCCGCAGCCGCTAGGTCCAAGAAGAGTAAAGAGTTCTCCGGATTGAATTTCCAAAGTGAATTGTTTTAGAGCCTCAACGTCCGAATATTTTTTATTTAGATTGCTCAGTTGAACTGTTGACATTTCACTATGTAATGGAAAAATTGCTATATTTCCAAGAAATTACTTGGTGGCAGGCCTAAATTGCCATGCGCACCAAGTATATCCTAAGACCATTTTTAGCAGAATGGAGTTCTTAAGGAAGCTATTCGCCGATCAAAATGTTATTCCATTTCTTGCGGAATAAATCCTTATTACTTGCTGACCAAGAAAAATCATAGGGGACCACTTTAAAAGCGGAAAGAGGAGGAAGGTCACCACTTGCAGAAACATCTTTCCGAATAGGTCGGCGTCCCATTTCCTGAACAAGGAAATCTTGGGTTTCTTTTGAAAGGGCCCAATCAATAAAGCGTTTCCCGTTTGCCGGGTTCGGCCCATTTTTCACAAGTGCTATACCGTCTGGAGCCGCAACAGTACCATCTTCAGGGTAGACTATTTCAACAGGCCCCCCACCCGAAACGTATTTATAGGCATTGTCCTCTAGTGTGACACCTACCGCTGCTTCACCGTCATTCACAAATCGTGGGACAGCACTTGAACTGCCTGAGAGCACAAAATTCTTTAGAATTGGTTTATAAACATCCCATCCATTGTCCCCATAGATTGTAAGTACCGTGGCTAATTGCATATAAGATGAGCCGGATTTGTCTGCTCGCGCTGAAGAAATTCTACCCTTAAAATCCGGACGTGCTAAATCCCACCAAGTACGTGGATACTGAGAAGGTTTTAAAAGATTCTTGTTAACAATGAATACATTGACAATCGCTGTATAAGGCAGCCAATTTGTTCCAACTTTGAAAGCCGATTCTATCTTGTCATAGCCAGCGGGAGTATAGCCTTGAAGAATATCTGAACTGGCCTCTAATTGTTCTCCGCCAATAGACCAAATAACATCTGCCTGTGGGTTAGCACGCTCAGCATTGGCTCGATTGATAATGTCTCCAGACCCTGCTTTAATAACTTCGGCTTTTATGCCTGTTTTAGCCTTGAAACGTGGTACCATAGCGTCAATTATGGCTTGCTTATGTGCACTATAAAGTACAACCTTCCCACCAGCAATAACCAAATTAGCAGGTCCGATTGCCATTATCCCAAGAATAGCGAATAATGTAGTTTTTTGTATCTTTGCAAACATAGTAAATCTCCTTTATTTGGATTGAACTACCCAGAGACTAGCTGAAATTTATCTTTGTCAAATTAGGACAAAACATACTAGCCAGAGGAAAGCATTATTTGGCGTCTCTAAATGGATAAATATGAATTTGTTCCCAAAATCATATTTTGGAGGTGCGCCACCTAACCTCCGAAATTCTATCAGTCATATCTAGCTCCATAATAGCAGCGAATCTACCAAGAACTTATACAGGAAGCAAGTGAAAATATTTATAGATACTATATTTGGAAGGTGTCTAAATGTGAAGAATTAGTTGGGGTTACTCACTGGAGAAAATATGAAAAAGATGCGATTAGTCTTACAAAAGAGATCAATAAGCTACGGAAGGTAGCCAAGTCACAAGGGTAGGAAAAAGTACAACC
>CAYYIR010000212.1:0-3463 GCA_964471995.1 uncultured Nitrospina sp.
TTTTATTCTTTTAATAAGAAATAATTGTATAGAAGACTTTTGTCTTTGATAAATATTAAAGGAGGAACACATGGGCATTAAAAAATATTTTTTAACATCTCTTCTTATTTCATTCTTCAGTTTTCCAATTATAGAAGGCTTTAACTTACATTCTGCTTTTGCTCTAAGCGGTAAAGTAAATCCTGTGGGAACTAATTTGATAGTAGAAATAGCTAAAAAGCAGAATCCTGCTGTTGTTTTTGTAACTTCGAAAACCAAATTTCAGCCAGCTAAAGGGAATACTCCTCCAAATCGCAATCCTTTTGGTCAATTCGGTCCCTTTGGAGGGCCGGGACACCAGCAGCCACCGGCGCCAAGGGGTGGTTCCGGCACTGGGTTTATTATTGATAAGGACGGTTATATCCTGACAAACCACCACGTTGTAGATAATGCCGATGTAATAAAAATAACACTTGATAATGAAAAAGAATTTGAAGCGGAACTGATTGGGTCAGATTCTAAAACAGATATTGCATTGCTAAAAATTATTAAACAAACAGGTGATTTTACAGACTTTCCATATTTAACCCTGGGAAACTCATCTGATGTAGAAGTTGGGGAATGGGTTGTAGCTATCGGAAACCCATTTGGGCTTGACCATACTGTAACTACAGGCGTAGTTAGTGCTAAAGCTCGCAATATTGGAGCTGGACCCTACGATGAATATATACAAACCGATGCGTCTATCAATCCGGGGAACAGTGGAGGCCCATTGCTAAATATGAGTGGTGATGTAATCGGTATCAATACCGCAATCTTTTCCAGAACAGGGGGTAATGTTGGAATTGGTTTTACTATCCCCATAAATATGGCAAGTGACATACTGGAAGAACTAAAGAAAGATGGCAAAGTAACACGTGGTTGGTTGGGTGTGATGATACAAAAAATCACCCCGGAATTGGCTGAAACATTCAAGCTTGCTGATTCCCATGGTGCTCTGGTTAATGACGTAGTACCAAATGGGCCTGCGGCCATGGGTGGTCTCAAAAGAGGTGACGTTATTGTTATGTTTAATGGTAAAGAAATTGTTTCTGTAGAAAATTTACCAAAACATGTTGCTTCTGTTGAACCAGGAAAATCTGTTCAAGTTGAAATTGTACGGGATGGCAGTAAGAAATTCTTAGATGTTACTATAGCTAAAATGAAGGAAGAAAAACGGGCTTAGTCCTAGTCTTTAAAAATAAGCTATTTCAAATAAAAAATGATTCTTCCCACCGGGTGTTCACCCGGAACCTCCGAAAAGGGAGTTGTTGTCAAGGCAGCTCCCTTTTTGTTTTTCTGAGAATTGGCGAAAATACTAGTGAAAAATATTATTTAAGAAATTGGCTATGAGGTAACTGTGTGGTCTTCATAAGATACTCATCTACCGATCGCGCTGCTTCACGACCTTCAGCGATAGCCCAAACTACCAAAGACTGCCCCCTTGTCATATCCCCAGCCACGAAAACACCTTCTTCACTTGTCATTTTGTTTTCATCGCAAGAAACATTTTGACGCGCATCCAGTTTCAAATCCAGCTCTTGCACCATTCCTTCGTGAATAGGATGTACAAATCCCATAGCTAATAAAACTAGTTCAACATCCATTTCAAATTCAGAGCCTGGAACTTCATTCATAGAAGCACGACCGGTTTTAGGGTCTGGTTCTCCAAAAGCCAGTTTAATACCATGTATTTTTGCCACTGTCCCTTTTTTACCGGTAAATTTTTTTGTAGCAACACAATATTCCGTAATTTTGTCTTTTCCTTCCCGCATATTTGCTTCTTCATGAGAGGAGGAAACCCGGAAAACTTTAGGCCATTGTGGCCACGGATTGCTATCAGATCTTGAGTTAGGAGGTTCTGGAAGAAGCTCGAATTGAACGAGGCTCTTAGCACCTTGACGAAGTGATGTGCCAACGCAATCAGACCCCGTGTCACCACCACCAATAATCAATACATTTTTATCTTTTGCCGTGATAGTAATGTCATCAGGTATAACATCTCCTTCATTACGTTTGTTTTGTTGTGGCAAAAACTCCATCGCATAATGAATACCATCTAAATTTCGACCTTCAACCAATAAATCTCTTGGTTTTTGTGAACCACCACATAATACCACCGCATCATATTCATCTTTTAATTCTTTTGCGGGTTTATCGACACCAATGTTGACTCCCGTTTTAAAAATGATCCCCTCTTCCTGCATTAATGTGATTCGTCGTTTTACAATTTCTTTATCGAGTTTGAAATGAGGAATACCGTACATTAATAAACCACCAATGCGATCATCTTTTTCAAAAACTGTTACTTTATGTCCCACAGAGTTTAGTTGTGCTGCACACGCCAACCCTGCAGGGCCAGAACCCACAACAGCAATTATTTTTCCAGTCCGGTTCTGAGGAGGTTTGGCTTTAATAAATCCTTCTTCGAATCCTTTCTCCGCTATCATCTCCTCAATATTACAAATGGTCACTGCAGGTTCAGTGATGCCGAGGACGCAAGCCCCCTCACAAGGCGCAGGGCAAACTCTTCCTGTAAACTCAGGGAAATTATTAGTCTTTAATAATAGTTCGACAGCTTCATTATATCGCCCCCGGTACACCATATCGTTCCAATCGGGAATTAAATTGCCTAAGGGACAACCCGATTCACTTTGACAAAAAGGCACTCCACAGTCCATACAACGCGCGCCCTGCTCTTTAAATTTTTCTTCAGGAAAAGGAGCATAGCATTCTTTTTGATCTTTTAACCTCTCATCAACAGGACGACCCGCTGGGCCTTCTCGTCCAAACTCCATAAATCCTTTAATTGCGCCCATCTAAGATTTCATTCTCCTGTTTCTATTTT
This sequence comes from uncultured Nitrospina sp., assembly GCA_964471995.1. Taxonomy (GTDB): domain Bacteria; phylum Nitrospinota; class Nitrospinia; order Nitrospinales; family VA-1; genus UBA8687. The sequence goes on from CAYYIR010000212.1 coordinate 2,867, forward strand.
TATTCAGGCAATTTTTAATTCAACCGATTTTTTATTTTTTCGTTCTTCGAGAACTCGCCTGTAATCTCTAGGATAAACTTTTACAAAGTGTGACAAAGCCTCTGTCCATTCATCTAATATCTTTTTAGCAACTGCACTATGAGTAGATTGAAAATGCTCTTCAATCAAAGATTTTAATTGTTGAATATCATTCTCTTCGTTTACATCCACCAAATCAACCGAACTCTTATTACAATTAATTTCGAATTCATTATCTCGATCCAACACATAAGCCAACCCACCACTCATCCCTGCAGCAAAATTTCTTCCTGTAGCACCAAGAACAATAACAATACCTCCGGTCATATATTCACATCCATGATCACCTACCCCCTCCACCACGGTTTGCGCACCACTGTTACGTACTGCAAAACGTTCTCCAGCAATACCTCGAAAAAAAGCTTTTCCAGAAATAGCACCATAGAGAACGGTATTGCCTATCAAAATATTTTTCTCTGGTACAAGCGTGGATTCTTTAGGAGGATAAATAAAAATTTTACCACCCGACAAACCTTTTCCTACATAGTCATTAGCATCACCGGCAAGACCAAAGGTTAT
>CAYYIR010000213.1:0-3459 GCA_964471995.1 uncultured Nitrospina sp.
CGGTGCGGGCGGAGGCGTTCGAAAAAGCCATGAAGGAGCTCGAAATGCTCGAAGCTGAATTCCGGGGGAATGTCGGCGGGGACCGAAAAGCCGCCTAAACCGGTAAAGGCCGCTTCTTGCCGAGTCCTTGCTTAACAATTGCGCGCAATACGTGGGAAGCCGATAGGAGCACAGCCTGATGAAACGAGATCTATTTGCGCTGGGAGTGGTTTTTCTCTCACTGGCGGTCATATCCTGTAGCGGAGACAGCACATCAACTGGCATGGTGGCGAAAGATCTGGAAGATGAGCTGGAAGATGAGCTGGAAGATGAGATTGTGCAGTCCGACAACAGCGTACCGTTACTCCAGACGGGGGGTTCTTTTATTTGGGTGTCGGGAGCGGGGACCCCTTATACTGGTAGATCCGGTCGTTATCCTAAAGATCCTTGCGACTGGAAATTTACGGTTTTCGGTTCGGGTTGCGCACCTGGCAAACCCGGATGCACTTCGCCCACCCGCGTGGTCTCCTACAGGAAGTTGCGTCGCAACAAGGCACTTGTAGTAGGGACTTTTAGCACGGGAGGCTACGGGGGCGCTGCCAGTTGGGCCCATAGCACTGTCTCCGGAGCATTATCCGACGCCCAAAATTCCTGTCGGATGAGTAGTAAGAGAACATGGGATATCAACGGAAATGTTTGTAATTCGAAATCCAAGAAACGGCGCTTGAAGGTAACTACCCCTAACGGACGTCAGAAATGGAGAACAGGGAAACAATATGACATTGTCTGGAGTACGGGCGCCCGATGGTGTAAATCCTGGGGCTGCGAAAAGGTCAAGATTCTTTTGCTTAAGGGCAACAAAGCCTATCAATGGATCAGCAAAAGCACGCCGAATGATGGGCTGTACATCTGGAAGATTCCGTACACATTGCCGCGTGGAAGCAATTACAAGATCAAGATTAGTTCTATCACTCGGAAACCCGTTTCTGACCGCTCGGACCGAAACTTCACGATCCGCTAGGTGCGAAGCGAGGCAGTCCGGCCCACCCCGATTGATGCCTCAGTTGGGTCATTAATTGATGCGTGATATCCCGTGAAATGGCCGATGCAGGTCCGGGGCTATGGTCCGGTGCGGGCGGAGGCGTTCGAGAAAGCCATGAAGGAGCGAGAGATGCTCGAAGCCGAAGTCAGGGGAGGCATCGATGGTAGTCAGAAAGCCGCCTGAAGCGGGTTACTTGCCTAATCAATAAAAGACGAGCGGTGTAAATTGGTGTTCCGGATGCATCGATCTGAGATGTTTCGAGGGACGTGACGGTCGTCACGAGTAGCTCAGGGTTGGGGTTTCGGTATGCGACGATGTGGACTACTCCCTGGAGAGATTAGAGGTTAGTTCGCATGTTCGGTACGTTCGCCAGCATAGCAACAGCCATTTTCATCGAGGCGATGCCGTTTCTGGTGATTGCCTCGCTGTTCTCGGCCCTGATCGAGGTTTTCGTCGCCACCGAGCGCCTGTTGCGCTGGTTGCCAAAGAGTGTTGCGGGTGGATTGATCGTAGGTATTCTCGGGGGTTTCCTTATCCCGACCTGCGAATGCGGCGTTGTACCGATCGTCAGGCGTCTAATCCTAAAAGGGGTGCCGCCATTCATCGCCGTGGCTTTTATGCTGGCAGCGCCGATTGTTAATCCGATTGTTCTCGCGTCAACGTATCTTGCATTCCGGGGCAGTGTGGCCATGGTCGTGGCTCGGGTAGCCGTAGCAGCTCTGGTGGCGCTCGTGGTCGCCTTGTATGTGAGACGCCTGCGTGAGGTGCTCGTGCAGAATGTTACCGATGCCGGGCACGGCCATGATCATGATCACTCGAACCAACGCCTCCCGGAGAAGATCCGAGCGGTTTTCAGCCATACCGCAGGAGAGTTTATGTATATGGGGAGGTTCCTCGTCATTGGGTGCCTGGCCGCCGCCGCATTCAAAACGCTGCTCCCGGAAGACGGCATGTCTGTTTTTACGGATAACGTCGCGCTGTCCATCGCCGGGATGATGCTGCTGGCGATTCTGTTATGTGTCTGTTCAGAAGCCGATGCTTTCGTCGCGGCATCTTTCCAGACCTTCACGGCCGGAGCCAGGCTGGCGTTCATCACAGTGGGACCGGTGGTCGATCTGAAACTGATTGGGATGTTTTTCGCAACCTTCAAGAAGCGCGTCGTATTGGTACTCGTCGTTATTCCCATCCTGCTGGTATTCGTCCTATCGTGGTTAATCGAATATTCCGGCTGGCTGTCGGGAGTCATGTAGTGAAAAGGATATATGGGGTTTTAGAGTCCTGCCTTCTGGTGATGATAGGTACCGGAATATTGTGGTTTTCCCTATCCGATCACTATGAACTCCTGATGAACGCCAAGTTCAGACCGCTCACGGTAACCGGTTCAGCGCTTGTACTCCTCCTCGGCGTCGTCACCGTGTTGGGTAGGCGGAAAGGACTGGGTGCCAACATGTTTGTTTTTGCTGTGATGTTGGCAGTGGTAGTAATCGGCAAACCTTATCTTCCTGCGGTGGGTTCGATCGACCAGACGGACCCGGGGTTTGAAGCGGCATTATGGGAGCAGGTCGATCTGACGCGTTATCCGCGGGTCCTCCTACTCGATCTCAGTTCCAGACAGCCCAGCGAGGAAGCGAGCCCAGGGAAATCAGTGACGACGGTCGGCGTAGTGAAGCGTCTGGAGGGACTAACCGATAGGACCAGTTTTGCATTGATGACCACTTTTATGTATTGCTGCCTTGCCGATGCAGTCGGGTTTGGGGTTCGTGTGCAATGGGATGATCTTGGTTCGCTTAAAGATGGCCAGTTGGCGATCGTGAGCGGTACGGTATATGACGAGGCGGCGCCTATTCGGTTGCCCAACTTCCGGAGCGGTAGGGCTATGGTTTCCAGCGTGAACGAGAGCCGGTATCTTGTCGCGGACCAGATCTTGTCTTATCAGCAGGAAGATCAGCTGCCCACAATGACTGATGCGATCAGCGGGCCCCGGAAGGAGCGCTTCGGTCGGGCGCTGACCGCTGCCGGGATGTGGAGTGAACTGGCCGGCACGGATCGCTATACAGTGTTTGTTCCGGTTGATCTCGCCATCGATGTTATGGATGGACTGAAGCCGGGTGAGATGCCACTGACTGCTCTTGAAAGTTTTGTCAGCGCACACATCGTGCGGGGTGACTACTCCTTGGAGAAGTTAGTGGAAGCCGGGAGTGTCAGAAGCCTTTCAGGCGGGAGCATAATAGTCCGCTCCGTAAACGGAGAGACGACTGTCAACGGGTCACGTGTTCTGCTCAAGAACCGGCGCACCCGAAATGGCGTGATTCACTTTATTTACCCGGTTTTGTCGCCGGATGCGTCGGTCCCCGATCCCTGACTGAAGGGGTGCGTCTAGGCCGCTTTTCGGAAGTAATCCTTAAAGGCATCTACCGTGCCATGAATACAGGCCAGGC
>CAYYIR010000214.1:0-3435 GCA_964471995.1 uncultured Nitrospina sp.
TGCCGTCCTTGTCCATTCTTTCGATTATATGTGCGGGTATATCTTTAGGGGGACCTTTACGTCGACCGTAACCATGGCCGCCGCCATGCTTGCCTTTGCCTCCATGACCCCCACCATAACCGCCGTGCTTCCCAGTCTTTGCATTCCCAGGGGCAGATTTACCGGGATGACCTTCATGATTTCCTATCGCAAAAACCGGCAGCGACCAGATTAACCATCCTAAAACTAAAACAATCTGAAATATTTTTTGTCTAATTTTCACAATAAATCCTCCAAAATTAATTCGTAGCAACGCAACGAAACCCAATATAGCTTTTTTGTTGGTCTGGTAATGCTTTACCACGGATAGACGCTCTCGCCAAGTCCAGGTTAGAGTTCCAAGACCCCCCTTTTATAACCTTAAATTGCTTTCCATATAGGTCATTATCATATTTATTATCAGGATGTGGCTGATACCAGTTTTCTGTCCATTCCCAGACATTTCCCGCCATTTCCATTACTCCATAGGGACTAACGTTTTCAGGTATTGCCCCTACTTGATTGCTGTATTTAAAAATATCGCCCTTACCCCTTATATTCGCATTGAGGGCATCGGGTTCATTGCCCCAAGGAAAGTATCTAGCATCTGTTCCTCTAGCTGCTTTTTCCCATTCCGCTTCTGTGGGTAAACGTTTTTTTTTCCAATGGCAATAGTCCTGAGCGCTTTTCCATGTAAGGCTTACAACAGGTTGGAGCGGGTGATTGAAACGTGAATTACCATGTTCTCTTGGTGCAGGCTTTCCTGTTGCCTCTCGATATAATTCATAATCCCTTACCGTAACCGGTAATTTATCAATTTTAAATGCTGGCAAAGTCACCTCATGAATAGGGGTTTCGTCCCTGTACCAATCTAAAGATTCAGAATGGAATTGTTTAGCCGCCCAAATTATATCCTTATCAGAGCTTCCCATAAAAAAAGGCCCTGCAGGAATAAGGATCATATCCTGACTGGTGGTGGTTGCATTGCAATAACTCCCAGCACTGGAAAAGAAAAAAACAGCAACTATTAAGATGGGTCTGAATAAAAAACGACCCCAATTACAAACCATCATTTTTCTCCTTGTATAAAGCCATCAATCTAACAAACATTGTAACTTTTTGCATCTCGCAAAAATCAAAGTTTGTCTTCCTAAAAAAGGAGACCAGTAGGGTTTGCGGCAGGCAGGGTTGGTGAAGCCTCCCTCAAAATGGACGAGATCTCTAAATCAAGATTGAGTTATCATACCGGTTTTTCTGGCATACTCAAAAATGTTTCCGGCTTCAATTATCTCTATAACTTCTCCTAGAGACTTCAGATCATAAGTTGTGCCTTGAGTTTTATTAGTAAGAGTATTGGTAGCCAGATCTATCTTTAAATCATCACCCGTTTTTATGTCTTCCACCAAGTGTTTAACGCATTCAAAAGGAATAAAAAAACCACCATCTACCGAGTTACGGTAAAAAATTCGAGCATAAGATTGAGCGACCACCGCTTTTACTCCGGCAATTTCCATGCACGCTGGAGCATGTTCACGCGATGAACCACAGCCGAAATTTTTCCCGCCAACAATAATCGAATATTTTGATTCAAATTTACCATCCTCGGTAAAGGGTAAATTGCCATTTGGCAATCCTGCATGATCCCCCGGAACGCCAGAAAGCGCAAACTTCCCATAGTTTTTTTTCTCTTCTGGATCACTCAAGCTATAAACCAAATGCTCCGCTGGAATTATCTGATCCGTATCAATATCGTTGCCTAATACATAGGCAAGACCTTCTATTATTTTTTTCATCAGTTATTAACAAATTCTGCAGGATTTGTAATATGTCCGGTCAATGCAGATGCAGCAGCAGTATAGGGAGATGCCAAATACACATGCGATTGTTTTGAGCCCATTCTTCCAGGAAAGTTTCGATTGGTAGTCGAAATCACTACTTGATTATCTCCTGCCCGACCAAAAGTATCTTTGGGCCCACCCAAACATGCTGCACACGAGGGCTCGCCCAAATGCGCTCCGGCATTTCTAAAGATATCAATCAATGATTCACTGCCAATTTTTTCCTTATGAAGATCATCTTCCACTTCTCGTGTGGCGGGAACAATAAAAGTGTCGATTTGTACTTTTTTACCTTTAAGGAGTTTAGCTGCGGCCATAAAGTCTGTTAATTTTCCACCCGTACAAGAGCCAATATAAGCTCTGTCAAGCTTTACATCTTCACATTCGGAAACCTTGGCTTTGTTATCAGGGGAATGTGGTTTGGCAACAATGGGTTCCATTGCACTGGCATTATAGGTCTTTTTGAAAACATACTTAGCATCCTCATCTGATTGATAGATTTTGTAAGGCCTGTCAGTCCGTTGTCTTACGTAATCTGTAGTCACCTCATCTGCCTCAATGATCCCATTTTTACCTCCTGCTTCAATTGCCATATTACATAGTGTCATGCGTTCTTCCATCGATAGACTCATCACTCCTTCACCACGCCATTCCATCGATCGATAGGTCGCACCATCAACACCAATATCACCAATGACATTCAGGATGACATCCTTTGCCATAATGTAATCCGGAAATTTTCCGGTGAATTCGAAGCACATGGATTCTGGAACTTTCACCCACAGCTTTCCTGTTCCCAGAATAAATGCGGCGTCCGTATTTCCTATTCCTGTTGAAAACATTCCAAAAGCGCCTGATGTGGAAGTATGAGAATCGGTTCCAAATAAAACCTCACCAGGGCGATTAAACCCTTCCTGGGCAAGAGCTAGATGACATACACCTTTATAATTATCTGTTCCAACATCGTAATAATGTGGCAGGTCTTGTTCTTTTACAAATTGTCTCAGGATGTCAATATTCCTATTTGCGTGAGTGTCTTTGGTAAAAATAAAATGGTCGGGGATAATAACTACTTTATCTCGATCCCACACTTTGGCATTTTCACCAAATTGCTTTTTGAAAATTGAAAAAGTACCCGGCCCACAAACATCATGCGTCATCAGTACATCTACATCCACCCAAATATTATCACCTGGTGAGACAGTTTTTTTCCCAGCGTGGGCAGCAAGGATTTTTTCTGTAATTGTCATACCCATTAAGCAAAACCTTTCAAATTGGTTGGGGTCCCATGAGAATATCGGTTTTCCCCAGAATTTTTTTCTTTTTTATGCACTCAAAACACTCGTTTTAAAATCCACAGAATGCTTGAGTTTTTTATTGGAAAATCCGCAGAGAATACAAGGTAAGTAAAGATAACATTGAAAACCCAGAATCCCAAAAAAATTTATAGGTTATTGAATTTTATAGAGTAAAATATTTCGAGTAAATATAAACTTCTATACAACTAATACATGAATAATCCATTTTACCTGATCAAAGAAACGATAAACCGGCTTCGGTATAAAATTCCGGATAATCC
>CAYYIR010000215.1:0-3423 GCA_964471995.1 uncultured Nitrospina sp.
CTTAGAAGAGGGAAGGTTTGTTGCTTCTGAAATACAAGCAGAAAGTAGCACTAAAATAGCTATTAGAAATCGATTCATGTTTTCTAAGGTAGCGAAATTACGCTTCTAAATCAACCAAGTGGTCTTAAAAGTGCATAGCATTTTATTGAAAATGTGATTTTTGATAATTGGCTGTTGCTACCGAGAACTGTGGCGGTTAAGATTAGTTAATTTTGTGAGGTAATTTATGGCCCACCGAAAATCAGAAATTCATATGCATTCGACTTTCTCTGATGGTGAATTTTCACCAGAGCAATTAGTGGATATTGCAAAAAAAAATAATGTAACGCTTCTTTCTCTTACCGACCATGACACCTTTGAGGGTATTTATGACTTTTTGAATGCAGCACAGGAAGTAAATATAGAGGCTTTTCCTGGAATCGAAATCACTGTTAAATTTCACAGCTTTGATATACACCTGCTTGCTTATTTTAAAAACTATGAGTCAATAGTTTCGGACCTACTCAGAACGGTGAAAGATATGACCGAGACTCGTGAAAAGCGAATGATTGAACTTATCCAAAGGGTTGATGCAGTTATTCCCGAAAAATTTAGGGGACTCATAGAATTTCAAAATGTCAAAAAAGCAGCTGAAGGCGTTTTGGCAAGACCTCACCTTGCACGTGAAATGGTTCGATTGGGGATTGTCTCCAATACTTATCAGGCCTTTGAACGCTACTTAGTCAAATACAATGTCCAACGCGAAAATCTTGATGCCGGCACTGCCATTTCACTGATTAGAGAAAGTAAAGGAGTGCCAGTAATGGCGCACCCTGGAGAGCGTTCCTATTCTTTGATTTGCCCAGAAAAAGGTAGATATAAAGAGAACGCTCCTGTCCTTCTTCAAGAGTTGAAGGAAATGGGGTTGCTTGGACTGGAATGTCATTACCCTTATCAGGAGCGCATGGGGACGGTCAATTATTTTATAGAATTAGCAAGAAAATTTGATCTGATTGTAACCGGCAGTCGAGATTTTCATGGATTCTATAACCACCAGCAGGTCAATGTATTCGGGACAACTAAAATGGAACCTGTTTTTCATGAACAGTTTCAAGCTGTTTGGAATAACTAGCCACTTTTTTTGTTAACTATTTAAAAACTTTATTTTGGGCTAAAACCATGCGCTAGATATTTTAATATTGGCTTTTTTTGTGGTTTGTGTGGAAACCATTTGAAACGGTTTCCCCCGGTTTCAAATAGTAAGGCATGATTTGTTAAAACAATTTTTCTTGTTGGCTTTTTCTAGAGGGAATTTTTTTGAAATGTTCGTAGGCCATAGAGGTGGCGATCCGACCACGTGGGGTGCGTTGGATAAAACCAGTCTGGATTAAATAAGGTTCTATGACATCTTCGATGGTGTCTTTTTCTTCGCTGATAGATGCCGCAAGGCTTTCGATTCCTACCGGTCCACCAGAATACTTTTCGATAATTGCTAGTAATAGTTTGTGATCCATTTTATCTAAACCTTTGCCATCGACTTCCATCATTTCCAGGGCTTTGCTAGCCACTTCGCAATTGATGATCCCATCCGCCCTGACTTGTGCATAGTCTCGCACTCTTCTCAGTAGACGGTTGGCAATTCTTGGTGTGCCACGCGAACGCCGTGCAATTTCGTTAGCGCCCTCTGGAATAATAGAGATTTCGAGAATAAATGCCGAGCGAGTCAGAATGGTCACTAATTCTTTTTCATTGTAATAATCTAACCGATGCACGACACCAAATCGATCTCGCAAAGGGGAGGTTAGAAGTCCCGCGCGTGTCGTAGCTCCCACTAATGTAAAAGGTGGAAGATCCAGTTTAATTGATCGTGCGCTAGGCCCTTGGCCAATTAAAATATCGAGCTTATAGTCTTCCATTGCTGCATAGAGTATTTCTTCAATTACATTGGTAAGTCTATGAATTTCATCGATGAATAAAACATCTCCATGTTTTAAATTCGTAAGAATTGCAGCGAGATCACCAGATTTTTCGATGACCGGGCCGGATGTGCTTTTAATATTTGCATCCATTTCTGTCGCTATAATATTTGCAAGTGTGGTTTTACCAAGTCCAGGTGGGCCGTACAACAGAACATGGTCCAAAGATTCATTACGCATTTTTGCAGCAGAAATAAAAATCTCAAGATTTTCTTTAATTTTTTCCTGACCTACATATTCTGTGAGTTGGCTGGGTCGTAGTTTATTGTCAAACTGGATTTCCTCGCCATCTATTTGTGAATTGATCAGCCTGTCTTCTTCCATTGAGTATTTTGTTTTACAGGTTATTTAAACTTTCTTTGATTAAATCTTCTAATAAACTATCTGGACCATTGGTATTATAAGCCGATTTCAATGCTTTTTCCGCTTGTGGTTTTTTGTAACCCAGATTAACAAGGGCAGACAATGCGTCTTCGTAAAACCCTTCTGGAGAGGAAGAACTTGGTTGATGTTCCATCTCCAACGCCAGGTCGGATAGTTTATCTTTCATTTCCAAAGCCAAACGCTCGGCGGTTTTTTTGCCGACTCCCGGAATAGCGCTCAATCGTGCCGCGTCATTATTTATTATAGCTGTAAGCAGGTCAGTAGGAGACATTCCGGAAAGAATGCCAAGTGCTAGCTTGGGTCCCACTTTATTGATGGTAATTAATTTTTCAAATATGGTTTGTTCTTCTTCTGTCAGAAATCCAAAAAGTTTCAACTCGTCTTCACGAACCCTTGTATGGATGCGAAGCGATACAGATTCTCCTGGTTTGGGTAAAGAGTAATAGGTAGAAAGTGGTGTGAAAACCTTATAGCCAACGCCATTCACGTCCACTACCGTATGTTCGGGTGATTTGTAGATCAGTTGACCTTTTAAATAGGCGATCATTAGCGCGCCTGTTTGATTTTTTGTTGAAGTCCGTCATTGTGGATATGGCAAATTGCAGCGGCCAAGGCATCCGAAGCATCAAACGGATCGGGTTTTTCCTTAAGTTGCAACAGAGTAGTTACCATGCTTTGCACCTGATTTTTATCTGCTCTTCCATAACCTACTACGGATTGTTTAATTTCCAAGGGGCTGTATTCCGCTACTGGTAGTCCACTGTTTATAGCAGCCAAGAGGGTAATACCACGTGTTTGTGCCAATTTAATAACCGTTTTTACATTGGTTGCATAGAACAGGTCTTCCACTACTACTATATCAGGTTTAAACTTTTTAATGGCCAAGACTAATTCGTCATAAATGCGTTTGAGGCGCTGAGGAAAAGCATCCTTTGGAGAACTACGGATACTGCTCCAATGAATAGCTTGCAAATTTCCTTTAACCTCTTCGACGATGCCGAATCCGGTACAGTTACTTCCTGGATCGATTCCCATTACACGCATATATGTAACCTTACTGAAGGGTTTGTGCTGCCATTCGAAA
>CAYYIR010000216.1:0-3394 GCA_964471995.1 uncultured Nitrospina sp.
GTATCGTTTTAAATTCAAAATAAATTTCCGATAAAATGTTCTTTTAGATATTATAAGTATGCTGTTATGAATTATTTTGAAAACAACTAACAAGAAAAAACATGAGCCATCCACCAGATCCAGACCACAAGGCAAGTATCATTTTAGAGTTTTGGGATTTTCTAAAAACGAGGAAGAAGTGGTGGCTAGGCCCAATTGTTTTAATTATGTTGTTAATGGGTTTTTTAATAGTTTTAACTCAGGGAAGCGCTGTTGCACCTTTCATTTACACACTTTTTTGATTACAGGCCTTGCTAAAAATTTCTATTGTTATTCCTATATATAATGAACAAAAAACTCTGGAGACTTTAGTAGCTAAAGTTAATGCCGCTGATTATGATAAAGAAATAATTTTGGTTGACGATTTTTCAACTGATGGCACACGCGAAACTCTTAAAGTTTACGAAAACAAGGAAAATTTTAAAGTTCTTTACCATAATCGTAATCAGGGAAAAGGGGCAGCCTTGCGAACCGGGTTTTCGAATGTGGACGGTGATATCATTATCATTCAAGATGCCGATCTGGAATACAATCCCTCGGATTATGGAACATTGCTAGAGCCAATTTTGGACGGACGCGCTGATGTAGTTTATGGATCTAGATTCTTAGGTGGTCCCCATCGGGTTTTGTTTTTCTGGCATTACGTTGGGAATATGGTATTAACAACTTTTTCTAATATGCTAACTAATATTAACCTTACAGACATGGAAACCGGCTATAAAGTTTTTACTAAGGAAGTTAACGAAAAGCTAACTTTTAAGTGTAATCGTTTCGGATTCGAACCGGAATTTACCGCCAAGGTCGCAAAAAATAATTTTAGGATATATGAAGTTCCGATTTCTTATAGTGGTCGAGATTACTCAGAAGGTAAAAAAATAACATGGAAAGATGGGGTTGCCGCTATTTGGTACGTATTTAAATTTCGATTCACCAACTGAGTACTTTAAACCTAGCTTAGTTTCTCACCGCAATGGCCACAATTCTCATCCTGAAAATTCACTTCAGTTTCACAGCTTGAACAAATCTGAATATGCTCTAATTCTGCAAGAAGTATTCTGGCGCGCTCCACATCTTTTTTTTTCGACCAGAGCCTGACTTTCATTAAGTCTGCCACCGGGGCTGGTCCTGCATGAAAAGATACATTTTCCAACTGGCAAGGAATGTTTTCGTTCTCAAGAAACCCTTTGACAATATGAGCAGTAGATTCGTTTAAAATGGTACAGACGATAGCCAATTCAGGAAACTCTGCCTCCTTTAAAGAAGCAACAAGTTCCACATTGCAATCCCAACAAGTGGTAATAGTATCAAAATATTTTTCTTCACACTCAGGGCAAAACAGCATTCATAAACCTTTAATTAAAAGAAATAACCCTTAAAGTCTTTGTAAAAGTCTATGTATTGCTTCGTATACATCTTCAACTGTTATGTCTTCGAGGCAATAAGGTTTGTTATGCGGAGATGGTTTGCATTCCCTAAAAAATCGTTGCCGGCAAGGCGAACAAGAGTATTTCTTCGTTAGTATTTCTTGTTTTTCAGGTGCCATAAAAGGTCCAGTAGTATTTGGATGCCCAGGACCAAATATGCCTACAACAGGTGTCCCCACCATAGCAGCTAAATGCATCACTCCACTATCGTTTCCAATGAAAAGTTGGCTTTTTTTGATAAGTCCTGCCAAAACTCTCAAATTCATTGCAGGGGCAACCTTAATCTCTCCCGGAGGACAACAACTTTTTATTCTAATGAGCAATTCTTTTTCTGATTGCGTGCCCAGTAAAACCATTTTTTTTTTATCTTTCTTAAAAATTTTTTGACACAAAACACCAAAACGTTCTGCGTGCCAACTTCGTTCTACCTTTGAAGTTCCAGGGTGAATGGTTATAAATTCTTCATTTTCTCCTATTTCCATATTTAATAAAGCCTCGCGAATCGATATATCGTCTTCTTGCTTAACAGCTGGACAAAATATAGGATCAGGAGCATCTAATCTAAGTGGTGAGAATATTTTAAAAAAATACTCAACACGATATTGGCTTTTTTTCAAATATGTATTTGTAAATATGGGGCAAGTTAGAAATACACTTCTTCCATCGGTAGAATACCCAAGCCTATGTTTTGCTCCCGTTAAACTTAAAAGAAATGCCGATTCAAAAGAATTAGGAAAAACGACTCCCAGATCAAATTGATATTTTTTTAAATTGAGCGCAAATTTTATGCGTTTCCAAATTGTGGATTCTGAGTCTGAAGGCAAAGAAATAACTTTACTGACAGCAGGATGGCCTAAAAGCAACTCATTGGAGGGAGGTTTTACTACAACAGTAATATGTATTTTGGGGTAGGCTCGACGTAATGATTGTAATGCTGGAAGAGTCAATACCACATCGCCAATCCAATTTGGCATCCACAATACAATACTCTTAAGATTTTGATCGTTTAGGAGACCAGATTCATCCATAGCTTTAGCCTTTAACAGCGTCTTCATCTAGCGATGGGATACGAGTAAAAATAATTGTTTTTCCAGCAAAACGAGTGCTCTTTACTATCATCGAAGATGATAAATATAAAATCTTATTTTACACGTTTTATCTGGGCACCCAACTGCGACAACTTTTTTTCAATGCCTACATAGCCGCGGTCAATATGATAAACTCGCGATATAACAGACTTACCTTTGGCTGCAAGAGCTGCCAAAACCAAAGAAGCGCTGGCACGTAAATCCGTGGCCATTAAAGGAGCACCAGAAAGACATTCCACACCGTTAATAATAGCTGTGTGTCCATCTAACGAAATATTGGCACCCATTCTTTTTAATTCAGCTACATGCATAAACCGATTTTCAAAGACTGTCTCCATGATAATACTCTGCCCCTGAGCCAAAGTCATCAAGGCCATGAACTGAGCTTGGATATCTGTAGGGAATCCAGGGTATGGATGGGTTTTCGCATTGACAGCATGTATAGGGCCCTTAGCTAATACCCTCATTTTATTTTTTTCGATTTCAATACCTACCTGTCCCTCTTGAAGCTTCAAAATAATCGGTTCTACATGCTGGGGAACACAGTTTTCAATAGTGACATCCCCTTGTGTGATTGCAGCTGCAATCATAAAAGTTCCCGTTTCGATTCGATCAGGAAAAATAGTACATTCTATTGGATCAAGAGAACTGGCCCCTTGGATAGTTATAATATCGGTTCCTTGGCCAGAAATTTTTGCTCCAGCTAAATTTAAAATATCAGCCAGAAACACAACCTCTGGTTCTTTGGCAGCATTTTCCAAGACAGTTTCACCATCTGCCAATACTGCTGCCATCATTAAATTAGCAGTACCTGTTACCGAAACCGTATCAAAGTAAAACTGG
>CAYYIR010000217.1:0-3390 GCA_964471995.1 uncultured Nitrospina sp.
GGCTGCGAGAAGAGCATTTTGGATGACTTCTTCAGCAAGGTTTTTATATTTCGGTTTAACAGTACCAATACAACCACGCAGGGATCCGTGTTTTTTTATGGAAACAAAGACTCCGGCATTTTGTTTTAGGGATTCTGGTAATGGGTCTGGGCAGGCAAGAGGTTTACCTGTTTTGATAAAATATTCCGCCGAGCGAATGGCAAGCTTTACTAAAGGATGCACATGGATCTCTTTATTAATATTGATATTCTAAATTGATTGTTGCTCCCAATTCTTATAAATATCTTATTACCGGAAAGGGCAGTCTGTAGTTCACTCCCACTTTTTAGTCTTCTTTCCCAATATGTAATGAATTGTATGGTATTACTCTGCTATTTTGTTGGAATGGCGGGCGAACTCGGTGAAGTGTGTCGACTATGTATGTAGTCGGCAATAGCATCAAAATATTCGATATATTTTGGTTCTGAAAAATCAGCTTTTCGCAGATGGGATTTGGCTCGATCAATGTAATATCGTGCAAGATTGAGAGTGTAGTCTATGGACTTATGCTTATACATTTGATCAACGATGTAATGTAATTCTTTGGCCCCGATATTTTCATTTTGAATAAATTCTTCGATTTCTTTTTTTAATCCCTTATCTGCATTGTTATACAGGTGGTGGAGGGGAAGGGTGACATGTCCTTCTTTGAAATCCGTTCCAGTTGGTTTTCCTAAAACCTGTTCATCGGCATCGTAATCAAGTGCGTCGTCCATTAACTGAAAGGCCATTCCAAAATCGTCTCCAAAAGAGATGATAGCAGTTTCCTGTTGTTCTGTAGCATTTGCGAGTAGACCGCCTAATCTTGCACTTACTGAGAGAATGGATGCGGTTTTTCGATAAACAACATCGAGAATATGTTTTTCAGTAACCTTGATTTTGCGAGCCTCAGCATATTCTAAAATTCCTCCCTCAACTAGAATTTTAGTGGCTTCAGTTATTGCCTGTATTATTTTTCTTTCACAATCTTCTGCTAAAATTAAAATAGCACGTGAGATCAAGAAGTCGCCTACCAAAATGCTGGCATCGGAACCCCATTTTGCATTGACTGTTTGTTTTCCTCGTCGTACGGTTGTTTCATCTACAACATCATCGTGTAAAAGGGTTGCTGCGTGGATATATTCAACTACGCAGCCGTGTTTGACTACGATTTCGTCTGCTTCTCGACCACAAAGCTTAGCAGCTAGAATTGTCAGTATCGGGCGAATTCGTTTTCCGCCACAGCTCATTAAATATGAACTGATACCTGGGATTAGAGGGACATCGGATTTGTAGTTTGCATTAATGGCTTTTTCGACCTTTGCGAGGTCGCTTTTTAATTCCTGGGTGACGTCTCTGAAATCCATATTTAGCTCTTTTTAAATGAATATTAGATGATTTTGAGCGGCCTTATCAAAGAAAGGTAGTAATCAATATATTTAGGGTAATGGTCAATATACTTGATATGCAACTCTAAAATTTTTTTGTCCCTGCTTATTTTTAGATCTTATTAAGCATACCGCGATTTTTATTATCTAGTAGGCTGTTTTTAAATCCATTACCCTTTGGAAAGCCCTTAGTTTTATGAGAAATTTAGGGGTTTGTCAAGCCATTTATGGTTTACCTCTATTAAGACTATTTTGTATTTCTGTAGAATGAAGTTTTGTAAAACTCACTGATTATATTAAGTAGCATTTTTTCTGTCGGGTGATTTCAATTGCGATATGATTGGAATGGTTTATAGTTTTGAATTTATATCGTTTGATTATTTAATACCTGTAAAACTTTGTTTTTAAAGGATTGATATAGGGTTAAATTGCCACTATCTTTTTAGGGAAATTTTTCAAATATGGATTTATCGCTAGTTTCCGTTATTATTCCAAGCTTTAATAGAGCATATTGCCTTCCGGAATGTATTCGCTCCGTATTAAGACAGAGTGGTTTTGAATTGATTGTTGTGAACGATGGTTCCACGGATGATACGGTTAAAGTTCTTAAAAGTTTTTCAGATATCAGAGTGATTCATTTAGCTAATAACCAAGGGGTTTCCTATGCCAGAAATCAGGGGATAGAACAAGCTAAAGGATCGTTAATTTGTTTTTTAGACTCCGATGACTTATGGGAAATAGGGAAACTGGAAGCTCAAGTTAAATGGATGCAAGATCATCCCGAATGTCAGGCAGTTTATACGGATGAGATATGGATTCGTAATGGAGTTCGAGTTAATCCCATGTTTAAACACCAAAAATATTCAGGTGACATTTTTAAGCAGTGCTTACCGTTATGCATTGTCAGCCCTTCTTCCGTCATGTTAAGAAAAACGTTGCTAGATGAAGTTGGGGTATTTGATGAGTCTATGCCGGTGTGCGAAGATTATGATCTTTGGTTGCGAATTGCGGTTCGGTACCCTTTTACATTTTTAAATGATAAATTGATCATAAAACGTGGAGGCCATAAGGATCAACTTTCACGTAAATATTGGGGCATGGATCGATGGCGGATTTATGCTCTTGAGAAACTTTTGCGTGGCGATGATTTAAATTCTGAGCAAAGAGAATGGGTTAAGGATATGTTGATTGAAAAGAGTACCATCTTAATCAAAGGCTTTGAAAAACGAGGTAAAACGGAAGAAGCAGGGATTTATAGGAATCTTTTGGCTGCCTACTGCGGTAATGCTTAAAATAAGGTGAAAAATGCTAAAAAAGTGGATTTGTTTACAAATTATTGTTTTTTTCGGATTCCATGGTTTTTCCTTTGCCGACTCTAAGACACAGAGAGTTTTGCAAAAACTACGTGAAGACTGCAAACAATTATTATTGGAAACTTATAAGCATGAAAACTCCTTCGTACGGGCAGCAGTAATGCGCGCGGCGGGAGAATCTCATGATTCGGATTTAATCCATCTTCTTAAAAAGGGGATTGAAGATTATTATCCTACGGCACGATTGTTTGCATTACAGGGGTTAAAAGAGGTTTCCAAAATTGAGGCTTTGGAAGCGGCTAGGAAATTAACTAATGATCATGATATTTGGGTGAGAAGTACAGCTGTAGAAATATTGGGAGATGAGGGTGGATCGGAAGTATTGGAAGAAATTCGCGGTTATTTAAAATCGTACGATGTGCCCATGAAATTAGCAGCAGCAGCTGGCTTGGTAAAGTTAGGAAAAACTAATTACCTTGAAGGTGTTCTAGATCCACTGACGCATCCGATACCAGATCGACGTTATCAGGCAATTGGGCATTTGGGAAAAATAGGAAGTAAAGAGGTGCTGCCTCATCTAGTTAAATTGCTAGATCACTCTGAACCGGAAATGATTTTTTATAGCCTTAAGGCTATTGAGGGTAAAGCAACCTTAGATATGCTGCCTAAAC
>CAYYIR010000218.1:0-3384 GCA_964471995.1 uncultured Nitrospina sp.
AAAGAATTTATTTCTATTTCATTTAATAGTAACGAAAGTTTTAATAATTCCGGATTTTTTATTCTTGGAGTATGTTTTGGAAAATAGATTGCTGGGTTTGAAATTAAATTTTCTAGTCTTTGGAAATGATTCAATACTTTATCCCAGTCCTTAAAATCGACAGGAAACAGGCAAGAGAAAAGCCCTGACCTCTCCATTAAGTTTATAAGCTCAAATATTTTTTCAGCTTTTAAAAAAGAAACCAATTCACTCCAGATTCTTTCTCCTGCTGTTAAGGAGATATTAATTTTGTGAAGAGAAATGTCATTTAATACTTCTTGTGAGATTGAAAATTTCAGGGTTGCTGCTAAACGAAAGGCGCGTAGCATTCTCAGCGGGTCAGTCTTGAAAACAGAGTTTGAAGTGGTTCTGATAATTTTTTTCTTTAGATCCTCTTTGCTTCCACACAGATCAAGGATTGTTTCCCTGTTTTCAAGAAAATGAGATAGTTCTTGCCCCATTGCGTTAATGGTGAAATCTCTTTTGATCAAGTCCTCCTCAATTCGATCACCCTGCATGTCAGTGAGATCGAAATATTGTTGTGTTGGAAGAATGATGCGTGTCGTAGCACGCCCCTCTGTTTTATCCAATGATACATAGCTAAAACTTAAGGATTGAGCAAACTTGGCACCTAACTCAGCCGCATTTTTGCCGGCGAGATCAATATCTCCAATATTTTTATGCAAGAGATGATCACGAAGAGTACCTCCCACAACAAAAAGCTTTAGTTTTCTGGTTAAAGAAAAATTGAGAAGGTCAGTTAATATGGATTTGGTTTGAAGATCTATCACGGCAAATTAAATAGGATGAATTGATACGACATTGTACTGAAAAAAAATATGCGGTGAGAGAAAAGTTTATTAAGAAAAAAAATTTGGGTGTTTATAAGCTTGATAAAATATTAGTAGGAAAGAATTAGATTTCCCAACCAGAGGAGAGACGTACTTGTTTGGAGACTAATATTCGCCCATCTCGTTTGACAAATTGAAGATCGGTATTGGTCAAGTCGCCTATAATTTTTTGAAGGTTTTCAGAGGGTTTGCTGTTAGGGTCTTTAATCAGAAATGGAATCATTTCATCTACGGAATCTCGAATTTTATCACTTTCAATAATATAGCCTAGATAATTAACTTCCACATTAAGAAATTTTTTTACAAGTTTGACTAAGTTGTCTCCTGTCATGAGATCTTTTTTGCTGCGGACACGGTTTACAATTAAACTTGGCTGGAATTCCTTAATTATATCGTTTAATTGTTGAAGATGGTCTGGAAAGTCTTTGGAAAAGCGGTCCCTTAAAAGTTCAGTGGTATAGGTTTCAACATTGGCGTTTTGAGGATTCGAGTGGTCTACCATTTTTTGAATTTCAGGATTGTCTTCGAACGCTAGGGATATCCTTCTAAATAAAGCCGAACGAATAAAGCTAAATGTTTTCATTACAGATGTTATTTCAGGTGTTGTAAGCACAACATTTTGAGTGCTGGCGTTGAATAAATCTAAAATATTATAATTAGTGCCTGGACCTAAATCGAGAAGGACAGTGTCAGTTGCAAGATTTTTTATGAATGAGATGACCGTATTTATTTTTTCAGAATCGATGTTTGCGCTTCCAGGGTTGTCACCTGCACCGCTGACAAATTTTAAATTACTGATCCCTGTGTCTATGAGAAGAGAGTTTTTGTCGGTATTATTATCATTAAAAATATCTTGAAATCCGGTCAAGGGATTATTGATCCCCAGTAGGGCATGCAAATTGGATGCGCCAAAGTCCGTATCCATTAATACAACTTTCTGGTCACTTAATGCCATTCCAATGGCCAGATTAGTGCAAATGACGCTTTTCCCTATGCCTCCTTTGCCGCCGCCGACTGCAATAATATTAACTTTTGTTGTCATCGAATTAAAAAATTTAATGAGAAAAGTTTTAAATGTTTAGTGCTTATTTTGGTCTTTTAAAAATATAAAAGACTCTAGAACTTCCATGTACTTCTTCTTGTCCAAGGGTGATACCTTAGTTGTTTTGGGTGTAAAATTTTCTTGTTCGACAAAGTCAGGGCTTCTCTCTATATTATTTTCTGTTGATGCCAAATCGGGATCTTCATTTCCCCCTTCCTTTAATCGTGTATCTAGATTTTCCTGAAAATATTTTAGGCGATTTATGAGATCGTCTGCTTCATTGGTTGATTTGTTTTCAGGAGTGTAATCCTTTTTAGGGTTTTCATCGTGAGGGATATTTTTGTCAATTACATCCTCATATTCGGCATGGTCAGATTCGGTATCAAATTCATTCAAATTATCATTGGTTTCCGTTTTTACTAATTCAGATTCGGTTGTCTCTAATTCAAACTCGACGTCCTCTGTTCCCATAAATTTTTGGGTGTCTACGTGAAGTTCATCCTCGCTTTCTTCTTCATCCATCTTTTCTAGTACTTGCATATAAGGAGGGGATTCTGTGTCTTCTTTTTCAAAGATGGGTTGATCTTCTTTGTTTTCATTCTTATTCCTATCTTCATTTACAACCGGTTTTTCTCTATTATCTTGATAAGAACTCCGTAATCTACGAGGATCATTTATATCAATTTCTTCCTCTTGGTCCTCTTCGTCTTCCATTTCATCCATTAGCTCATTGAATTTTTTCTCCTGTTTCTGAGAATTACTTATTACTTTATATATGCTAAATGGAATAAGGATCAGCAAGGCAATAGCTATTACCATATAGGCTCGGTTGTTCTGGACTTGGAGAAGATAAGGTTTGAGAACTTTAAATGCCTGAGTTTCTTCCAGCCCGAACATTGCGTTCAACTGGAACCATATTTCCTTAATGAATTCAATAGCGACTTGCAGGTATTGTTCAATCATATTTAAGTTGGAGTTGGTTTGAACCAGCAGGATGAAAAACAATAATTATTCATGCATCCTGAACAAAATATTGCCGGGTCGCAGACGGTTTCATTTCGGTCTTAATATTAGCATAAAAATGAGAAAAGCAGAAAAAGCATTAAAATTAATTAGTTGGAAAATATTGAGATGCTATAATCTACTTTAGATTAAGGGAAAAATCTGACACCAACATAAAGAAATGCTGCTCATTGTTAAAATGTTTGCCCTCCACGGAAAAACCAATTTTTCAAGTTCTAAAGCGAATCAATGGAAAAACTAAGCGTTACCATTATCACCAAAAATGAGGAAAAAAATATAGGCCGATGTCTTGAAAGTCTTAAATGGGCTGATGAAATTGTGGTAGTGGATACAAAAAGCAGTGACCGCACGATAGAAATATGTAGGCAGTATACCGACCAGGTTTTCAGTGAGACTTGGCATGGGTATGGAAAACAAAAAAATATTTGT
>CAYYIR010000219.1:0-3378 GCA_964471995.1 uncultured Nitrospina sp.
CAATTCTTGTTT
Organism: uncultured Nitrospina sp.; assembly: GCA_964471995.1. Taxonomy (GTDB): domain Bacteria; phylum Nitrospinota; class Nitrospinia; order Nitrospinales; family VA-1; genus UBA8687. Next base: position 13 of record CAYYIR010000219.1, read on the forward strand.
ATCGACTGTCCCCAAACCATAAAAAACTTCTTTTCCTGAAGGTTCCCTGTAAACAACGCTTGTGAGCGTAGTCCATTCAGGGGCAATTACATTAACTTCAATGGAACGCTCTTCCGATTCATCTTGAATCATCTTTGTAATATCGGGAAAAGTTTTGACTGGTATTGAGGAACAAGCAGTCATTAACGCTGCAACAAATAAATTTGTTAACTTATGTTTCATTTTTAACTCCATTAGTTCTACTTATGGTGAATTGGTGAGGTAGCAGGCATTTCTCTTAAAGCTCCGAAAATATCTTCTTGAGAAACAGGAGGTTCGTTTAGAAAAACTTTGGTTCATATCCAAATTCTAAACGGCCACCTCACCAACTCGGAGGTTGATTGTTATTCGTGGGTCTGTACCAGATAAAAAGGAAACCATTTTTCTCCGTCAGGTGTAGACCATGTGCCCTTCATTTTTCCTCCCGGCATGATTGCTCCTTCTAATACTCCTGCTTTCTTGCCTTCTTCGTATTCCGTCAAAAGAAATGTACCCTCATGGTCAATGGTTCCATGAATCTTGTTTTCTTTTTCAAAGGTGTTTACCAGTGTCCCACTTAAGATATTGTCTTGCCGCGTGAAAGCCATTTCAAATAGATGCTTTCCATTTATTGCTCCCACATAGTTCAGTGTGGGTATCTGTTTGTTATGATCAAGCTGCTGATTGTCCGTTTTCATGTTGTATCCCCATATCAGGGTGACAAAGATAGCTGCCACAATTAGTATTTCTACGTTCCATTTCATAATCACCTCTTTGACTATTTGGGATATTCAAAAACCCAGTCGCTGGCCCATGTTTTCTTTTCCTTCTTGTGTGCGATAACCTTCTTTTTAGGATTTAAAGAAGGGCTGGAAACAACCTCGGTCTCCTCCTCTGACTCTGAAGAGAGGATGGCAGGAGTGGAGCTGTCTATTTGCTCAGTAATAGTGGTTTCTTCTATTTTGGCATCCGCTATCAACTCATTTGGTTTTTCTGCTCGATTGAGAGCTTTAGTTACAGGAAGAGATTTAGTGCTCCAAGACATATCAGTTGGAACATCACTAGAAATAACAGTATCTTTATCACTTGTTTCCTTCACCTCCTTTTGTATGGGATCGACAATACTTGTACTTGAAGCGGTTTGCTCTGGTTCATAATAAGTTTCAATGATTCTTTCTTTGATGGGTTCATTTTGGTCCATTTGATTTTCCATTAAAGGAGACACCGTTCGACTGGACATATCAATTTGAGGCTTGAGATTAACCGTAAGGACACCGGATTTTTGCTTAGAAATGCTGGAGCTTTTTGTGCTGGGTGTTTGTGAGAGGTTTTGAAGGGGAATTAAGGGGGAAACAATTGAGGTTTGGTTTATGTCAGTTTGGGAGGGACTTCCAGCATTATCATCCGAGCTTAAACTCAGCGATGCGATTGACTCAACTTCGTTATTGTCAGCGTACTTTTTTGATAATTGATTTAGCTTTTCAGTAATCTGGTCAATACCTTCCTGACCAAATTTTTTCTCATGGGCTTTTTTTGCCTGAACCATGTACCGAACAGAGTTTTCCCCATCTTCAAGACTGTTATAGGCAAGACCCAGGTTATAAAGGCTGTCCGGATCATTCGGATCAAGTTTTTGTGCCATTCGATAACTCTCAATAGCCTTGGCCGTATCGCCCATCTCTTCATAGAGGACACCGAGATTGTTGTGGGCCTTGGCATACTTCGGGTTAATTTTGATGGATTCTAATAAGGAGGTTTCAGCTGAAGAATAGCTTTTCTTTTTTAGGTGTGTCAGACCTAAATAATTATGAGCCCGGGCGTATTCCCGGTTTATTTTTATAACATCTTTGAACTCATTGATTTTGTCCTGGTAGTTTTTTTCATCGGTATAGACATCGCCAAAAAAGAAAGGACCCATTGTATATCCTGGATCAACTTCCAACGCCTTCTTAAACTGGTCGATTGCCTGGTCATATTTTTCTTGTTTTAAATAAATAACACCAAGATCATTAATGGATTTAATATCCATATAATCCTTTTCAATCTTTTCTTTCAGTTTGATAATTTCATTTTGGTTTTCATTCTGCTTTTGATTAAGACTTGAGTCAGACCAACCTGGTGATGCATGAAGAACCATTAATACTGCAGTTGCTAGTAATACTTTTCCTGGGTTTTGCATGATGTCCCCTTTATTAATTAGAGTTTGTTTTTGTAAGTCTTTTAAAGATCAATTTTTAGAAGATTAATGGTGCATTTCCTGAAGTGAAGACACGACAGCCTGAACAAATAGGTTTGTCATTGCCTGGTAAGCCATGATTGCCAAAAGCAATGCAATCCCAATCCCCAGCGCCCCAATAGTATTTTTTGAAAAAAATTCTTTGATCATCGTAGATTCCTCCACTGGATAAATTAGTTTTAAATAATTAAATATTAAACAGATGCTCTTATTGATTAAGTTCGAGATCTCGAATAAATTTGATTTGCTTGGAAATACATCTCTAGGGGATACCCTGGAAGTTTTTTTTCGGGGATTTTACTCGCACAATCTCGAACAAGTCGGGAAAGTTCCACCTACTTTATCCAACTTCTATTTTGATAGAATCTCCCAGGTGACCTGGGCCTGTTGTGGTAATTGAGGTACCCCGCAACATTTACATCACCCTATAAAAAACTACAAGAGCACTCTTAATATTCATAACTTTATAAGGTTCCCTTTTTTATTAAATAGTTTCCGCGAGGGTTTTTGGGTTTCGGGTTTCTCATTTAGAATTTCCAGGAGTGCGTCAGCGTGTTTTAACGCTGAAAAGGCAACCTGTTCCGGGGTGCGGGTAAGTACTTCTCTCTTGATAATGATTGCCTGCATTACCATGATGGCAATGGCGTCCCTTCTTGTTAAGTTATCTTTCATGGTGTTTCCTTTTTGAACTTGAAAGTATTGAACATGTTGTTACACAGCCTTGGGTCGATACAGTACATGATTGTTCGTCCAGGGAATTTGGGTAAGTTCGATATCATCGAAAAGCGTGGGAAGGTTCATCATCTCAAGAACCGACTTAACCTTGTTATTGATTCCAATCACCTTTAAAGAGGTATTCATTTCTTCACTCACTCTCATGCACTCAACAAGTAACGCAACTGCTGGCGAGTCGATTTTTTCTACCCGGGTAAGATCGATGATGACGTGCATATTTGAATCTTTTAACGCGTCTACGATTTTCTCTTTTAATTCTTCATTCCGGTAACTTCCGAACTCTCCTTCCAGCCGAAAGACGATGGTATCGCCATTCAATAATGTTTCCCCGTAAGCCAATTTTTCAAAATTAATCATGGTTGGTTTCCTTTCTTTAA
>CAYYIR010000220.1:0-3301 GCA_964471995.1 uncultured Nitrospina sp.
CGATCGTGTAACGGTCGGATTTTCATAAAGACTCCTTAAAAAAATGTTAAACTTGCTAAAAGTTGATAAAAATACAAAATTCCTTATGGAATTGAGTTAAATTATTGTAATAAAATGGTTTACATTGCTAATCTTGGTTTGTTAGCACTCTTTGTATAGGAGTGCTTGTAATATATAAAACTTGAAACTTCAAAAGCAAGGTGGGAATTAAAAAAAAACCTTATTTTTTAAAAAAATTATGAAAAAGACTAAAAATAAAGAGATTTTAGAGATTGAAACTTTTCCTAATCCGTTTTCTGGTAGGGACTATACAATAGATATGGAATGTCCGGAGTTTACTTGCTTATGTCCTAAAACTGGACAGCCAGATTTTGCCACCCTTTTTATTAGCTATGTACCCGATAAGATTTGTATCGAATTGAAATCATTAAAGGTTTACCTGGCTTCTTATCGAAATGAAGGGGGTTTTCACGAAAAAGTAGTGAACATTATCCTGGATGATTTGGTTTCTGCCTGTAAACCCAGAAAAATGACTATCGTGGGTGATTTTAATGTGCGAGGAGGTATTCACACTACCGTAACAGTGGAGCATATTGGCAAAAAAAAGGTGACAAAAAGAAAAAATTAATCATAAAAAAATGAAAGTTTAAAAAATGAACCGACCTATGGAAAGGGTGGGAGAATGTCATTCCTGCGGTGAGTGTTGCCAGACAGTCAACATGACAGTAGTAAGAGATGTAACTTTGCAACAACATGGCAACCTGGAAGAGTTAAAACGATATTTGTCCTATCGCGGGATTCGTGTGGTGGGCTCGGATGAAAAACGCAATCAACTTTATTACTCAATGGACCTGCCTTGCAGTGAGTTGACCCCGGACAACCGCTGCCGTGTGCATGACAGCCCAGAAAAACCGCTTATTTGCAACCGATTCCCCGAATCTCCAGGAGCTATTGAAGATATAAAGAACTGTGGTTTTAGATTTGTTCCGAATTTGCCATGCCAACTAGGGGAACGATAGACTCAAAAAATTTTATTTGTTCAGCTTTTTGATATAATTTTATTTTTAATATGACAAACCGCTTTATAGATAATGGAAACCATACAATATCCGATTCCCTGACTGGTTTGATGTGGCAGGAAAGTTATGCTTATGTTGAAACGGGAAATAATATCAGTTGGTATGATGCCCAGGGTTATATTGAGAAACTGAATAACCTTAAGCTGGGGGGGTACTGCGATTGGCGGTTGCCTGAGAGGCTGGAAATACAGAGTTTGTATGAAATCGCCCTGCCATTTCAATCGAGGGGAAAAACTTTTATCTTGCACATTGATCCCATTTTCGAATTCAGCTATGGAAGTTGTTTCTGGACTTCGAATACGCGGCTTTCGGCTGCTCTTGGGTTTGAGTTTGATGTTGGCGATATTCATTGGTATCCAAAGGGAAGTTTGACGGGTACCGTTCGTGCTGTTAGAAATAGCTGGTCGCCCCAAAAAATGATTGAACCAGATTGGGCGGGAAAAAGACTGAAGATCTGATCGAGCTTATGAAAGAAAATAATTTTAAGATTGAGAAAGCTAAAGCAAGAAAACTCCGTCAATCAAAATGGTGGAAACAAAAGATCGAGTCTGGAGTATGCCATTATTGTGGGGGGCATTTCCCCGGCGATACTCTGACTATGGACCATATCGTTCCTATTTCCAGGGGTGGTAAGAGCACCCGGGGAAATCTTGTTCCATCCTGTAAAAAATGCAATTCAAACAAAAAATATTACACGCCGGCCGAGCTCATCCTGCGGGAAGAACTGGATCAGGATGTCTGTTTTTGATTCCTTAAAATCTCCTCTTAAAAACTAAAAAATGGAAATACTTTTGCATAACGATTATTTGGCTGAGGCTCTATCTCGAGAACCAGATGCTATTGATCTTTGTATTACAAAAAACTGTAAAAGCTGGGTGGCGTCCACTACAATTTCATCTCTAATGCAAAAATCATCGCAAGAGCAGAGGAATAAGGTTAGCGATCTATTAGGTGTTTTGAGTGTGGTAACTCCGAATGTGGGTGATCTTGCGGAAGCTTTAAGGGATGAGTGCTTCGAAGAAAGACTGACATCAATCCTTGCTAGAAACTGTGGTTTTGATGCGGTGGTATCCACCAACCCAGAAAAGTTTTCATCCGATGATGTGCTGGTAATCACTCCTGAAGAACTTCAAAAAAAAATAAATGAGCCCGCTAGCCCGGTAACCGGTGTGAAACTTCTCGATATACCGGCATCATACCATCAGATTTTAAATGATGTTGAAATCGAAATAGCGGACACCATAAGAAGCGGTCAATTTATCCTTGGTTCCAAAGTTTCTGAGTTGGAAGAAAAAATAGCGGAATACTGCCAAACAAAATTCGCGGTTGGTGTTTCTTCAGGTACAGATGCTTTATTAATTTCCTTGATGGCAGCCGGAATAGGAGAGGGCGATGAAGTGATTACTTCTCCTTATACTTTTTTTGCGACGGCAGGATCTATTGTAAGGTTAGGAGCCACACCGGTATTTGTGGACATCAATGATGTGACTTTTAATATGAAAGTTGAGCATGTTGAAAGATGTATTACTTCACGAACACGCGCCATCATGCCTGTCCATTTGTATGGCCAATGCGCTGACATGGATCCGATTATTGAATTGGGTAAAAAACATAATCTTACGGTTATTGAAGACGCCGCCCAGTCCATTGGGTCCGAATATAAAAAGAAAAGGTCCGGGTCTTTGGGGGACATGGGTTGTTTTTCTTTTTTCCCCGCTAAAAACTTGGGTGCGTTTGGCGATGGAGGAATCGTCACAACTTCTTCGGAAGAACTTTATGAAAAATTAAAGGTTCTTCGAGTGCATGGATCCGAGCCCAAGTATTACCATAAAAGTATAGGTGGAAATTTTCGTTTGGATGCCTTGCAGGCAGGTGTAATTAAAGCAAAATTAAACTACCTTGAAGGTTGGACCGAAAAAAGGCGGCAAAATGCAACCACCTATAATCAATTGTTCCAGGCAAACGCTCTAACACAGTATATTCAGTTACCCCCAGAGGTTTTTCCAAGGCATGTTTTTAATCAATATGTAATCCGTGCAGGCAACCGTAGAGATGAATTACGTTCTTTTCTAAATGAAAAAAAGATCGGATGTGAAATCTATTACCCGCTTTCACTTCATATTCAAGAATGTTTTAAGTCTCTTGGTTACAAAAAAGGAAACTTTCCTGAGGCTGAAAAAGCAGCGGATGAAACTTTAGCCCTTCCCGTTTCTCATGAAATT
>CAYYIR010000221.1:0-3266 GCA_964471995.1 uncultured Nitrospina sp.
AAAAAACTTGATCTTTATGGAGAATATTGATGAAAACGGTTGTACTACTTAGCGGGGGACTGGATTCATCCACAGCCTTGGCAATTGCTGTAAAAGACGGGTTTAAACCTTATTCCATTACCTTTCGTTATGGGCAGCGCCATAAAATTGAACTAGATGCTGCTAGTCGTATAGCTAAAAAATTTGATGTTGAACAACATATAATTATAGATATTGATTTGCGACAATTTGGTGGATCGGCATTGACTGACGATATAGATGTTCCTAAAGAACGTTCGGAAGAACAAATTGGAACAGGAATTCCTATAACTTATGTGCCTGCACGTAATACGATATTTTTGTCCTATGCTTTGGCTTGGGCGGAGGTCCTTGGATCTAACAATATCCACTTAGGGGTCAATGTTCTTGATTATAGTGGTTACCCTGACTGCCGCCCTGAATACATTAAGGCTTTTGAGACTATGGCAAATCTAGCTACTCAAGCATCTACTGAAGAGGGGAAAAAACTATCAATTCACACACCGCTCATAAATTTAACCAAAGCTGAAATCATTCAAAAAGGTACAGAGCTTGGTGTGGATTACTCACTTACAACTAGTTGCTATGATCCTTCTTCTGAAGGCGAGCCTTGTGGTAAATGTGATTCCTGTCAATTGCGGCATAAGGGCTTTACAGAACTTGGAATAGGTGACCCTTTAATTAAAAAATTTAAGGAAAAATGATTGTAGAAGAAATTTTTTTTCAACGGCCCTTATAAAATTATGTCCTACTCTATTAAGGAAATGTTTCATACATTACAAGGCGAGGGTGCTAATGCAGGCAGGTCAGCTATATTTTGCCGTTTTATGGGTTGTAATTTATGGTCGGGTTATGAAATAGATCGAGCTAATGCTATTTGTAAGTTTTGTGATACCGACTTTGTTGGAATTGATGGACAAAACGGAGGAGAATTTAAAAGTGCAAATGAACTTGCTGAAGCAGTCGATAAAATTTGGAATAGTCAAGTTAACAATAAAACACAAAAGTTTATTGTTTGTACTGGGGGAGAACCACTACTACAACTTGATACCACGCTAATTGATGCTTTACATAAAAAAAATTTTGAAGTAGCAGTTGAAACTAATGGTACTCAGATGGCACCATCAAATATTGATTGGATTTGTATGAGCCCAAAAACAAATATCTCAGATTTAGTAATCACATCAGGAGATGAGTTGAAGTTTGTTTTTCCCCAGCAGTCTTTGACACCTGAACAATTTGAGAGCTTTGACTTTGGTTGTTTTTATTTGGTACCTATGGATGGAAAAAATAAAGAAGAAAATACTAGGCTTGCTGCAGATTACTGCCTAAAAAACCCTAAATGGAAATTAAATTTGCAAATGCATAAACTAATAGGCCTTCCATAAATATTAAATTATGCGAAATTGGCGTTCTAAGTGACTTTGCAGTTTGTAGTAATTGGATAGAGCACCGAATTCCTAATCCTTCTTTCTAAATAGAGTCATGACGGTTGGTGGTCAAACCTTTTAACCTATTTTTTAATACTGAACCCCATAGACCTTTGCTTCATTGGGTCGCAGTATTGATCTAATGGCCATGCCTTTCATTATTTTATGGTCAAAAGAACCTACACGGGATAATAGTTTTTCTATCAGTATTTTTCTTCCCTTTATCAATCTTTCTGGCGAAGTGTTTTCTTTATTTTTTGTTTCCTCAAGCATTTCTATAAACCAGCGAGTAGGTATCCTCTTAATTTTTCCCATGGATGCATTCTCAAGATTAAGCATGAACCAAATTTTGGAATCAAGGCTCGATCCATGTTCCGAAATTTCAACTGGATTGACATCTTTAACCACCCGGGCTGGATGCTTTATCTTGAGGGGGGCCGCTTTTCCTGTATCAAAAAGTCCACTGACGGGGACAGTTTTTGAATGCCTGGGAAGAGTATTATTTTTATTCAGTGCCACTCGAATTGAATTTGGGCTGTCTTTCTTCTCATAAAAACCATCTGAACTATTGGCATTCTCAAACCTTATCTCGAGTGGTATGGGAAAGTCGCGTTGATCGCCTTTTTCTAATGCTTCCTGCATTATCAAACTCCAAATGGGTGCAGCCGCATGGGCCCCTGTAATTCCTTTCCCGTTGGGTCTAAACATGGATTCATTGTCATCGTAACCTACCCATACCGAGGTTGTTAATTCAGGAGTGAAACCAGTAAACCACGCATCTCTAAATTGATTGGTCGTACCCGTTTTACCTCCTGCAGGATATTTGAAACCCATCCTCCTTATCACTCTTCCAGAACCATCATCCATGACACCTTTCATCATATCCAGCAATGGATACATATCTGCAGGTTTAAATCTTTTTTCCTCTTCATAGAAATGTTCATAAAGAACCTTACCCTGGTAGTCTTCTATTTTAGAGACATAAAAGGGAGCTTTATAGTTACCTAGGTTGGCAATGACACTGTAGGCAGTGGCAAGTTCAAGAGGTGAAACACCGGTGGCACCCAATGCCAATGAAAAGTTTTTACGTATGGGGCTTTTAAAACCAAACTGTCTTGCGGTTTTTACAACTTCAGCAGGTGTTGCTTTAAAAATAAGTTTGGCAGAAATTATATTAAGTGATTTGGCGAGAGCTTTTTTAAGCACTACCGATCCCATGTACTCATCGTTGAAATTAGTGGGTTCCCATTTTTTATTATAAGGAAGAGTAAAAACTGTTGGTTCATCAACAAGGACGGTTGCCGGATGAAATCCCAGTTTTTGCATGGCGGTAAAATAGACGAAGGGCTTAAACGATGAGCCAACCATCCTGTTTGAAGATAACGCGCGGTTGAACTGACTTTTTCTGTAATTTTTTCCTCCGAGCATGACACGTACCGCCCCATTGGTATTGTCAATGGTTACAGCGGCTACCTCGAGTTCTTTATCTCTCGGAACAATTTTTTGGTCTAGAAAATCCAAATGATGCAAGGCATCTTCTTCTGCGCTTTTTTGGAGTTTGCTATTTAAGGTAGTAAATATTCTAATCCCTCCCGAATTAACAAGCTCAGGACCATAGAGTATGTTTAATTCATCGAGAACAGCATCTACAAAATATTGATTATTCCTGTATTTTTTTCTTCTCGGTTTTAATTCTAAATTTGAATTGAGAGCCTTGTTTTTTTGTATGTCATCTATGAAACTTTCTCGAACCATGGCGGCTAAAACCGTCTCAGCTCTTTTCATTACAATTTGACTGTCATTAAAAGGATTGAAGTT
>CAYYIR010000222.1:0-3253 GCA_964471995.1 uncultured Nitrospina sp.
GGACCGGTAATCAAAACCAAAGAACAGAAAATCACTCCTATTTCTGCCGATGCATGGGCATATATATCCCACTCTCTTTCCTTTTTCCATAAAAAGAGAATAGAAGAAGCAAAAACAATAAAAAATGCAAAAAATGAAAGCCAGGCAGAGGGGATATGAAGGTACATAATCCTTTGAATAGGACCTTCTGTTTTTTCTGTCGGAACAAAAAGAAAAATAGCTGCCATTGCAGCAATAAAAGTAATGCCAGCTAACCATATTAGAATCGAACCTTCCTCAATCGACTCTTCAGTTCTTTCCTGATTCATTAACGAGATTCCTTACCAATGGCTTCTTTCAATAATTCCACATCTTTTTCAAGTTCTCGATTTCGTTGTTTCAGGGTAAAAATATAATAAATGATACCACCCCAAACAAATGTGTTTGCAGCAAACAGGAAACCAAAATTATCCATTCAATTACTCCTCCAATATATGATCTATTGTCATTATAGAGACCCCTATATAAATAATATCAAAGGAAGCCGTTAATCCAATCCATTTCATCATATCAGCCAGCGGCACACCTTCAAGAATCTGGCCTGTCATTCTAACCACACCAATAACAATGGGAATCATTAAAGGATAAAGGAGAATTGGTAACATGATTTCGCGAGATTTCAAATTAGAAGAAAGCGATGACAACAATGTGCCCAGAGCACAAAACCCCAAAGTTCCCATGACTATAACAACTAATAGAGACCCCAAATGCTCTAAAAGATCAATATTAAAAAATATCATAAATAGAGGAAGGATGAAAAGTTCCATTATTAATAAAAAAATAAAATTACTGATCAACTTTCCAAAATAAATAGCCGTCCGATCTGCTGGAACCATCATCAAGCCCATGAGACAACCGTTTTCCTTTTCCAGCATAAAAGAGCGATTCAATCCGATTGTTCCTGAAAACAAAAAAGAAACCCACAAAACTCCTGGTCCAACCTCACTTGCCTTTACAATGCTTAAATTTATGGAAAAAATAAAAATCAAAATCACTAATAATGCAAAAATAAACATTGCACTGAGCAACTCTCGAGTCTTCAACTCGGTAACAAAATCTTTCCAGATAATTGCAGCAACTTGATTAAGGTACAAATTCATAATTTATATATTCTAAATCATTTAAAACTGATTCATAATAAATTAGTTATCTCGAACCGCATCAAAATACATAGACTCAAATTGATCTCTGTCCACATTAGCAATATCCTCAAAAAAAACAAATTTACCTCGCACTTGCAAAGCAACTTTATCGCACATTTCCAATCCACAGGCAATATCATGAGTAATCATTAGAATAGTCCGACGCCTGTCGTGTAATCTTTGCAGGTGCTCTTTAAGAATATTTGAGGCGTGAAGATCCAATCCTGTAAAAGGTTCATCCAAAAATAAAATGGTAGGATCATGAAGGATGGCTCTGGCAATGGAAAGACGCTGCAACATACCTCGAGAAAAAGTTCTAACTCGGTCATTCCTTCTCTCGCTCAACCCCACTTCATCAATGACTTTCAGAGACTGTTCTTTGGGTTGATCTAGGCCATGCATTCGAGCAAAAAAAATCAAATTTTCCAAGGGGGTCAGATCTGCATATAATGCACTAGCATGCGAAATAACTCCTATCTCTTTGAGCATTTCTGCATTTCCCTCGATAACATTAAATCCAGCTACCCTCGCCTTCCCTGAAGTGGGTTTTGTCAACCCGGCAAGAATTTTTATCAAGGTTGTTTTCCCTGCACCGTTAGGGCCGAACACAGTCAAGAACTCTCCCTGCTTCAATTCGAAATCAATGCCATCAACGGCTTTTAAAACACCAAAGGCTTTTCGTAAATTCCGAACTTCTATTACTTTTTCATGGGATTCCATTTGACTGACCTGGACGGAGGGAGATCATCGGGATTTGGTGGGCTTATTTTTTTTTCGACCTTGTTCTAATTGATCCAAACGTTCAATTATCTCATTGGCTTCCGCTTCCAGCTTATTCCTAAGGTCCTGATAGTCTTTTTCGGAAATTTTTTCAGCACCTAAATCAAATTCAAGCTCCTTGATCGAAATAAGTGTTTCCTCTTTTCGTACTAAAAGATGCTTATATTCGTCACTTTCGGGATTAATAGCTTCTACCAGCTTTTTCAATTGCAGTTTACCAAAAAGAGGTGTCCCAACAAGAAGCAGCACTATAACTACAAAAATCAATTCTACAAAGTGAACAAATCCCATTACTACAACTCAATTCCGTCTAGTTCATCCTGCAAACGTTTTGAATATTTTCCAGGCGTAGATTTTTCTTGAGTTTCATCTTGCGAATCCAGCTCTTCTTTTTTGCCAACCCAGGAACTAATAATTTTTCTAACGCCCACACCGCCTGCAATGAGGGCAACAAACGGCATCACCCAGGCTGTAAGATTAAATCCAAATTTGGTCGGTGCTGACAAAACAGTTTCTCCATATTTATCCACTTGAGATTTTATTATTTGTTCAACGGTAAGACCCGACTCAAGCATTTTAGAGAGTTTAATTCTGGTTTTATCTGAAGTAGAACAAGTGCAATTGATAAGCACTTTGCCACATTTATCATCGCATTTGCACATCAAGGCATTTTCCAAATCCTGCAAGAGTGCGCCCGCTTGTGAAATATTAGGGGTATGGACTAAAAACCAAGAAGCAATAAAAATACCGAATAAAATTTTTAATAGCTGCATTTATTTATTCCTGCGCTGGCGATGGGAACAGCTCCTCTTCTTTGCGAAAACGGTTCAAACGCCGCCTTTGCTCAAGACGATCTGGCCACATAGATATCATAGTACCAAATGCTATAATCCAACCCCCTGTCCACATCCAACTGACCATGGGGTTCACATAAACTTTTATTGTGGCTGACTCGTCCTCCCTGAAATCCGCAAGGATCATATATAAATCCTCTTTCCAGGTAGAAAGCACATCGACCTCAGAGACAGGTTGATTTTGCCCTTTATAAAACTCTTTTTCTGGACGCGCTGTCCAATAATGGCTGCCGTTTCTTTCGACTTGAAGCTGAGCAATGACCCGTGTTTTAACACTCGTTGCTTCGACAGCAACAAGTTTTTCATATGTAATATCATATCCTCTAATCTTAAAAGTTTCCCCTGTTTTGAGATGCTTTTCAATATGGGTTCCATAAGCCTGAGATCCTGCGATTCCTGCAAAAATGAGAACAACACCAATATGAACGATATAACCTC
>CAYYIR010000223.1:0-3222 GCA_964471995.1 uncultured Nitrospina sp.
CCTAGCCTTCGTTGATCTTAGCCTAGCAGCGTACGAAGAAAATTTACACAGGCCTAATCGAAATGCATGAACTGGATGCTCCGGGATAGGCCACCCAGGGGGAACAAGAGGTCCCACCCTACTTTTTGGAAGTAGTTAATCCCATTCTTATCTGTTAATTTTAAATGATTAAAAAAGATTATGAATAAGACATGTCACTTCAGCTTTCTATTCTAGGAGATCAATGATGAATATTGTTTCTATGTTTGCTAAATCACCCTTCAAAGCTTTGATGGATCACATGGACAAAGTGGTTGAAAGTGTCAACCCATTGAAAGATTTTTTTTATGCTTTGCAACAGGAGGATTTTTCGAGATTAGAGAAAATTTATCAGCAGGTCATTACTGCAGAATCAGATGCAGATCTGATCAAGAATGAAGTACGCAATCATCTTCCCCTAAACATCTTCATGCCAATCAATAGACGTGATTTACTGGACATGCTTGACATGCAGGACAACATTGCGGATGTGTCTCAAGATATTGTTAGTTTGCTTAATAAACGAAGGATGAAACTTCCTGAAGAATTGCAGGAAAATTTAATTCAATTCATCGACAAAGCCCAGAGTATTTGTCAAATGGCCCATCAGGTTTCTAAGGAATTCAGTGATGTGTTAGAAACCAGTTTTGGTCGTCGCGAAACAAAAAAGTTATTAAACATGATAGATGAAGTTTCAAAAGCAGAAACTGAAGCAGATAATCTGGAAGATATGCTGGTTAAAAAAATGTTTGAAGTGGAAGACCAGATGAAACCAGTTGATGTTGTGTTCTGGTATCAAATTTTCGAATGGATTGGAGACCTTGCCGATTATTCGAAAAAGACGGGAAGCCGTTTACGTTTGATGATAGCTCAAAACTAAACCAATCGCTGAAATTTTGAATGTTTATTGAATACGGAACTGTTTTTATAACTCTTGCCATAGTGTTTGGTCTGTTAATGACATGGGGTATCGGAGCCAATGATGTTGCAAATGCTATGGGCACATCAGTTGGTTCTGGAGCAATCAGTATCAAACAGGCCATTATTATTGCTGCTATATTTGAATTTGCGGGTGCTTTTCTGGCTGGAGGTCATGTGACAAAAACCATTCGCAAAGGCATCATTGACCCTACACCCATCCTAGGAAATCCAGAAGTTTTGATCTGGGGCATGCTATCTGCCTTGTTGGCTGCTGCTTTGTGGCTTTTTTTTGCCAGTTGGGTAGGATGGCCTGTCTCCACCACGCATAGCATCATAGGAGCAATTGTTGGTTTTGCAGTGGTTGGTATAGGTGTTGATGCAGTGAATTGGGGGAAAATTGCGACCATTATGATCAGTTGGGTAGTTTCACCAATGATGGGAGGTACCTTTGCATTTTTCCTTATGCGTAGTATTCAGTATTTTATACTGGACACTGATATGCCTTTTCAGAATGCACGACGTTATGCGCCTGTCTTTATTTTTCTAGTCGGATTTCTGATCTCCCTTGTTACTCTTTTCAAGGGACTGAAACATCTCAATGTTAATCTGAATATTCCCTTAAGTTTGTTGATAGCTATTATTTTAGGGGTCTTATTATCTTTATGTGGTCATTTAATGATTACCCGTCTCAGGATAGAGGCAGCGGACAATATTCATGATCAGTTCACTCAAATAGAAAAAATCTTTGGATTGATGATGATCTTCACAGCCTGTGCTATGGCTTTTGCTCATGGGTCAAATGATGTTGCAAACGGGATTGGTCCTATGGCAGCAGTAGTTAGTATTGTTCATAGTGGTGGAAAAATGGCACAGGAATCAGCGCTGCCTCTGTGGATTCTTATTTTAGGAGGCTGTGGTATTGTTTTGGGTTTGGCTACCTTTGGATACCGTGTGATTCAGACCATTGGCTCAAAAATCACGGAACTGGTTCCCACTCGGGGTTTCTCCGCTGAACTTGCAGCTGCGACCACTGTAGTTCTTGCTTCAAGGACTGGCATTCCTGTTTCTACCACTCATATTTTAGTTGGAGCTGTGATGGGTGTAGGTCTTGCCCGTGGAATTGGGGCGTTGAATTTGAGGGTCATTGGAGGAATTTTCATGTCATGGGTCATCACACTTCCTGTCGGTGCTCTCATTTCAATTTTTTTCTTTTTTTTCTTTAGAGGACTGTTCCTTTAATTTCTTTCCGTTTTCTTCAATGACTTTAGTGTTTTCTTCAACGGCCTGGGTTAGTTTGCTCATGGCCTGATTACAATTCTCAGCGTTCATTTTTAGCCAACTGCCTAGAGCGATCCCTTAAAGTGCGAAGTGCTGGCCGAATCTCTTTATCCGCAGAGGAGGACGGACTGAGAAAATCTGCCAGCAGTCGGCTTGCCTTAGCATCGGTATATGACCTGGCAAACCTTGGTTTACTGGTATGCTTTTTGCTGCTTTTAATTTTATTAAAAGGCCACATAAATTGATTTTTAACTTCTCATGGATGAGGAAATGAACCTTTTAGTCGCCAAAATTCTCCTTACAAATAAAGTTTAGTTTCTGGTCTACACGACCGCCTAGCGGATGGTGGCTTTAAAACCTCCGCCTAAATGCGGGTGTGAACCTACATCCTATACCCGCATCTCACGCTTTTAAATTTAAACCAAATGGACAAAATGGAAGTAAAAAAAGATGTTACTAAAGAGCTAACTGAAAGTCATATTGATGCTTTATATGAAGCAATGGATGAACTTATGTATGAACGCTTTGAAGCATTAGAAAAATATACTGAAGAACGACAAGAATAACTCCCCACAAGAATCCACCGATTGGAATGATTTCTGGAAAATTTTAAAGGAATCATCATCCAGGAAATCTAAGTAACAAATTCATATCAGTTATCTGCCCAGATTTAGCTTTGACTTTGAAAGTTAAAGTTTCTGGTATTGGTGCCGATTTAGTAGCCATGACTAATTCTTTTAATAAGAAAAGTTATGACTGGAAAACAATTCGTCGATCTAGCAAATCGTGAAGAAAAAATGTTGAAGCTAAGTCTAGGCACTGAAGTAACACCAAAAGAAAGACTACACACGAAAGTTGAACCCATTATTCCAAGTTTCGCTTTACTGTCTTTCTTTGCCTTTGTTGCTTGGTTTGCATATTTCTCCGTTTCATCATTGCTTTTAGCATTCGGTTAAGCTGGAAACCTAAGTAACAAATTCATATCTGTTCTCTGGCCTGACTTCG
>CAYYIR010000224.1:0-3175 GCA_964471995.1 uncultured Nitrospina sp.
TCCAAAGAAGCAATTAATAATTTTGCTTTTTTGGAAGTTTTTAATTAGATGGCACCCAATCATACCTTAAACCACTTCTACCAAACCCCAATATTTTCAGTTTTTTGGACTTATTTCAATTCGTGCTTAATAGGATTTATTATCCTAATAGTTTTTGTAACTCCAGCCCTATGCCAGGATTCAAAGATCATAGTTCGGCTATCTGGAGACATCCATTACCCTGGAGATTTATCTGTTCTTAATGAAACTATTAAACTTAAAAAAGTTTGCTTCCTTGGAGTCGATGCCAAAGGAAAAATAGATAAGGATTTTTTAAAGCTTATTTCAACTAAAGAGGTTCCTGAAGGTATATATGAAGTTGCCTCACCTTTGCCCAGTGAAAAATGGCCAGTCGACCATTTTGTAAAAAATGGAGCACTTCGTTTGAAGATTATTACTGGGTCTGGCCTAAACATTCTAAATTCTTCCAACAAAAAAGGAATTGTCATTCATGGACGTGACTTTTATCCTATCCTGGATGGAATTGTAAAAAATAAAACAATGATCGATTTTTACAATGATCAACTATTTGAAGAACTAAAAAGAAATTGGGGGGGGCTACGTATTTCAAACTGGGATATGGGACGATTGGCGGATTCTTGGATAAAAATGAATCGAATAGCCATAAAGTGGAAAGCACAAGTTGTCAAAGTAATTCCAAAGGAAATAAAAAGTTTTTGCAAACCTCCTGTAACCAAACGGACTCCTGACTAATTCTGATTATTGTTTTCGTGTTTCATTAAATTCGCTTTTAACTTAAGGGAGGGTGTTCTAAAAACCTATTTCAAGAATATAGTTTTCCGACTTGAGCAGCATACCCGTTATAGAGCAAGGTTGTTTCTTTTTTTGCACTCCCTAAAGGCAATTCAAAGCGTTGATCCCATTTCGCATATGGAACAGTAGGCTCTACATTTGCCCAGAAATCATAATCCATGGGAAAAACCGTTTGCCAAAATGTGCGGGGTGGATCTTTAACAAACTCTATAGTATCGATTGACTTAATACTTTTAAAACCATATTTCCATGGAACAACAAGCCGTATGGGTGCGCCATTTTGTGGATTCAGTTCGTGTCCGTACATGCCAGTTGCTATGAATGCAAGATTGTGCATTGCTTCGGGCATGCTAAGACCTTCTACATATGGCCAAGGTTCCCAAAAACGATTTTTCTGTCCCGGAGCTATATTTGGATTAAGAAATGTCTTGAACTTTATGTACCGTGCAGTTGACAAGGGATTTGATAATTTAATTAACTCCCTAAGAGGAAAACCAGACCAAGGAATTATTGCTGACCAAGTTTCTACACACCTTAAGCGATATACTCGTTGCTCCAAAGGCATTGCCTGAATAATTTTATCAACATCTAACGTCTTTTGTTTATGAACTAAACCTTCTACCTTAATTGTCCATGGCCTAACTCGTAATTTCTTTGATAGAAACGAAATAGTAGCCTTGTTGGTTCCGAACTCATAAAAATTATTGTAACGGGAAGTAAGGTTCTCTGAAGTTACTTTATCTTCCAAATTAGCATTACTAAAGGTAGAATTTTCAGCAAAAACTCCTGTTGGAAGCAAAAAATTTGGGAGTGCGCTTAAGGCTAGAAGATTACACCCTAGCTTTCCAGTATTCTCGAGAAATTGTCTTCGATTCAAATATAGTTCTTCAGACGTAATATCACTTTCAGGAATATCCCAGTCTGAGGAGGCCTTCAATCCAAACATTTAAAAACCTTATCTTAGAATTTATTATGCCAAACCTAACCTCTTAATTTATTACTGAACATCCCATGCGCAACGAAAACCAATAGAATTTAATTTAATCTCTGGATTCAGCTTGAAACGCATACCCGTATTAATATAATAAGCGCTGTTATACCAACTACCACCACGAACCATTTTCTCGTTAGGCATCATTGTTGTGAGTTTGTCTATTTTGGCATTGGTATAAAGCGAAAACCAATCATCAACCCATTCCCAAACGTTCCCACTCATATTATATAAACCGTATCCATTAGGTTGAAATGACCGCACAGTTTTTGCGCCAAACTTAAAGTCATTTGCAAAATTACTCTTAGATTGGTCTGAAATTTTTCCGAAAGAATAACGGTATCCAGTAGGTCCTCTTGCGGCTTTTTCCCATTCTGCCTCTGATGGTAAACGTGCATTTATATTTTTGCAGTAAGAATTAGCCTGATACCAACTGATCATTGTTACAGGGCATTTATCACAAGATGAACTTACACTTCGTATATGCTTTGGTTGAAACATTTCAAATTCTTGATTACTTACCTCATACAGGCTGATTCTAAATGCTTCTAAATAGACTTTATGAACAGGACGCTCAATTTCTGTTCCTTCTTTTGTTCCCATTAAAAATTCTCCTGCCGGAATTAGAGAACTTTCTTGATATTTCTCCATAGAATTTACCAGTTGATTCTTACTTAAAAATAAGATTAAGCAAATTACAAAGATTTTTTTTTCTTTTGTCATAACTCAATAAAATGCTTTAAGCATCGTTAACGAAAATTTAAAATTTTCCAAAAACTAACCATTTTATTTGAATTCATCTCTTTTTTATTTCCATCCCATAAAGCAAAAGCGAGAACCACTTGACTCTTGTCACTGAAATCAATGTCCCATTTATTTGAAGCCTTTAAACTTCGAATAAAAACTACATTCCAATGGCCATTACGCCAATACCCTCTACCTTCTAGCATTTGATCCGTAAGCGGTTGAACTATTAAAGAACCAATTCCCTTCGAATTAATTTCTTCTACAGAAGATTCTGTGAATGGATTAACAAACATTCCTTTCATCGAATTAGGAATTTCAACTAAACTTTTTTCCTTTAATCTATTGCTTTTAAATATTTTTTGACGAACATCGGCTTTCCAATGCCAAATATTAACCATCTTGCCTTTTTCTCCCATTCCATAGAAGGGGCTATCTTGAATCTCTGAAGAATCAACAGCAAATTGAATGGCAATTTGGTCTACATAATTATTATTTATAATGCTATCTGCCGTAGAGTCCTTCCATTTTATTTTAATTGCTATTTTATCCTTGTTATATATTGATCTAATTAACAATTTATTAAATGGATTTTTGCGTGCTCTCAACGGCCATAAGTTTATCTGC
>CAYYIR010000225.1:0-3139 GCA_964471995.1 uncultured Nitrospina sp.
AAGACTAGAAAAAATAATATTTGAAGTTAAGTCATCGTTGCTTAGTAAAAATATTTTCATAAATTCATTATTTTTTTCTTTAGGTTGATAAATTCCGGCTGACCTAATTTTTTTAAACCCAAATAGTTATAGGCAGGTTTTTCTTATCAAGGTTATTTGAATACTATGAGGAGGAGGTTTTATCTCCGAAGAGTTGCTACTAATGGTCCTCAAAGTTATGAGGATCTCTCAAAGTTTAAACTCTGTACTCAATTACATTTAGAGTGTTTGTTATCCAACTCAACCTTTCAGGTCATTAACAATCATCTTGTCGCTTTCTTACAAATAAATGTGGATATCAAATTGAGATCTAATGGTAAAAATTTACTAAAAGGGTAACCATCTTTCTCTATAAAATTAAAACCAGCTTGATCAATTTTTTTTAATATTTGATCGCAGAAATTAACATGTTCCCAACATATAATTTTGTCATAATTTATTTTAGAGTTTTTATGTACAAATCTTCTAGTTGATAAAAATCTGCCAGTTCCCCAAGCAAAACCCCCTTCGTTTGGGATTGCCCCAACTAAAATACCGTCTTGCTTCAATTTAAGCATAAAAAATTCCAAAAGACCTTGTAAATCATAAATGTGCTCTAATGAGTAGAATGTCAAAATGATATCTAAACTCTCATCACTTATCTCTGCAAATTCTGTTCGTTTTACCAAGTGAGATTCAACATCAATACCAAGGGATTGGAGTTTATCTTCGGCGATTTCTAAAAAATTTTGATCCGCGTCTACCACAATATATTTCCTTGGGACACCATTCCAGAACGACAAATGAGGTAGGTTTCCGGGTCCGATTTCCAATATATTTTTTTGTGTTAAATCTAATTTTTTTAAAACTTTATATCCCCAGTTGTTGATCATCGAACCGGAACCCGTTTTCTGCAGAAAAAGATAAAACTCTTCATAAAATTTCAACCACAACTCCCAATCTTTATCTGTCTCACAAAATTTATTTCCAAACTTTTTTCGATCACCAAAAAGGCGCTTATTAATTGCATGTGGAAAAAAATTTCTTAACATAATTTCTTTCTGCTCAATCTCGTCTATCCTAATTTTTTCTCGATAAAATACAATTTAAAATTTTTCTTAACGGTTTTTGTGTTAATGTTCCTAAGCTAGTACTTCGTTCTACTGTACTTAATAGGTATATTACAAAAGTGCTCCATTTTCACCCGCTTTGATGCATTTTATGGTTAGGAAGATTTAGCAAGATCACCATTATATTGGAGGTTGCGGTGCGATTGGCTTTGTTGCTTTGCTATTATACTATTTATGTTGCAAAAATAGTTCCCATTTTTTCAAATTAAAAAACCTATTTATTAGGTCCGATCTTTATAGAGCCAGCCATGTTTGATCCGTCCCTAGGTCTTCTAATTTTAAAAACCATTTTGATTTTTATAGTTACTACAATCTCAGGATGGTCTATCGTCTACAAACGTCCTACTGTTATAGCTTGGGTAAATTGGGTAATTTTTTCGGTGGTTGGATCCGCTTTACTTTATCTAGCTTCTCTTTGGTCCATGTTGCTCGGAGCACCTGGTTTGCCCGGGTTTATATTTGTTTGTTGCTTGGTGGTTGTGAAACTTGTAGTCGTATTCCGTAGGGAAGCCGAATCATTACGTTTTACCCAAAAAAAATTAAAAAATATATTGGGTCCCATAATATTATTCAGTTTTTTAAGTAGTATAAACTATTTGGTGCCTTTTGTAGTTGAGGGTACTTCTGGATTTTATTCAAGAGGAGGAGGGGATCACGCAGGTTATTTGTCAATTTCAGAATGGCTGACCCATAGAACCATTTGGGATCGACCACAACCTTACGAACTTATGCCCCCCGAACTCAACTGGGAGACAAAGCTTTTTGTAAACCTTTATTCTAGTTTGGATAGATTTTCTGACCCGCATACTATAGTTCCTAATTTTATTGCCGCCGATTTCATGACTTTCCTCCCAGGTTCCAACGAGGAAACCTACAGCGCTGCCGTGGCTTTTTATATTTCCATGGCTTTATGGAGTACAGTAGCTTTGTTGATTCTTTTTTTTAGAAAAAAAACCTTATGGTGGCCAGCCTTAATCCCTTTGTTTTTATCGAATTTGATTGTGTATAACGCTACTACTCATTCCATACCCTATATTTTCTGTATTGCACTGATTAATGTTAATCTGCTTTTATACTGGGTTTACAGTAAGGAACCATGGTGGAGGCAGACCGATATACAAAAATACGGACACTTTTTGCCGTTAGGATTGATGCATGCTGCCTTGCTAGCTGTTTATCCCAACGGGTTTGCCATAATGTTAGTATTCTCAGGTGTGATGGGTGTGTTCTGTGGAAGTTTGAACGGTTTTAAACGTTTTTTTTCACTTGGGCTAGTTTCCATTATTTTTGCAACTGCTTTCAAACTTTTTACTACTTTTCATTATCCCACTTATATTTCTAGGAATCAACTTTACCGGTAGTATGCATGGAGTGCCATTTCATTTTTTAAATATTCTAGCAAGCTATTCAGGAATTGCAGATTTTTTAAAGTGGTTTCCTAACAATGGAGTATTACAAAAGACATCTTATATTGGTTTTATGGCTTTTTTATTGCTGCTGATTTTTGCAGTTAAAAGTTGTATTACAGCACTGCCGCGTGCAAAACCTTTAATTACATCGTTATTGCTCCTTCCTTTAGCAGGCGTTCTTTATTATTTTTATAGAGGTCAAGGGTCATATCAAATTGTTCGTTTTGTAGAGTTAGGTCATTTGTATTTGTTGGCGTTGGCAGGGATTGCTTTTTCTACTTTAGCTTTAAAAGGAAAAAAACATGCTGGGATAATTGTTGTGGTTCTTTTGTTTTTTGTTTTGCCCGAAATCAAAATAAGAGCAATCAATGTTCAGGAAGTACTTAGTATTGAACCGGTATTTGGTTCTGAGTTCCGCGATAGCACCGCGTTGGAGGGAGTAAAAAAAGTAGCTGCTTTACAGAATAAAGAAGGAGGCCCCGCAAATAATCCAATCGCTTATTATTTTGGGCCGGGTGATGGAGTTGACTTTGCTGGAGGATCGGTCTTATTAAGAAATCTATATTTCATGCATGCTAGGGG
>CAYYIR010000226.1:0-3133 GCA_964471995.1 uncultured Nitrospina sp.
ATCCATACTTCTTTTAGAAAGGCAGTGCCTCAGGTAGGTGCTATTTTTGATGAAACTGATCACACCGCGGGTTTGAACCCGTATTTTTCGTGAGGTTAATATGCCAAGAGTGCTAACTTTTAAGGTAAATATTGAAACCGGAAAGGAAGGTCCTAACGAACCGGTAAATTTTTGTTTCAACGGTCATAAAATGCCATTTGATAAAACAACCGGTTCTAATGAATCTGATTCAATTTTCGAGGGAAGTTTCGATGTGAACAGTTTTGCTCACAGTTTGACCTTGGTGGGCCCGGAAAAAGGTAAATGGGAAATAGAAAAAATTAGGGTTGATTATGAATGTGAAGGCGAAAAACCATATACAGTTAATTGGGGTGCTGTTACACTCGATGAAACAACAGAAGTGAACCTTTGGCAAGATCCTCCTATACCCGCGTTTGATGTTTAAATGCTTACTTAAAGAAAATTACCCTCTTTTGAATTTAGCATGTAAATTATTTAGGAAGATACAGTCCTTTATATAGTGGTTTTTGTGGGATCAAATATTCGAAAAAAACACACCAAAGCATGAAAAATAGCCTAATTTGGATAAATAATCTTGAGTAGCACCAATTTTTTGGTTTCTTTGGATACCACGATAATCTTAAAATCTCAAAAATATTGAAAAAATCTACTAAGTTTTATATGATATTTTTCGTTAAATAATTTATTAATATCAAAAGTTTAAACGTTTTTTTAAATTTTATATCAGAATGTTGTATATGAGTACTGAGACTTTACCATTTTCTCCAGAAATTGTAGAAGAATCTGAGGGCCAAACAAAGCGTGCTTATGTTCCTATGTATAAAATTATTATGTGGGATGATAATGTCACAACGATGGAGTTTGTCATTCGAGTTCTCATTACATTAATTGGTAAAGATTACTCAACTGCTGAGAAATTAATGTATGAAATTCACCTTCAAGGTTCTGCGCTTGTTGCAACGATGCCGCTTGAGCAAGCTGAGTTCAAGGTCGATCAAATTCATCGTGCTGCTGCAATGGAAGAGTTTCCTTTTACATGCACCATTGAGTTAGCCTGACAGCAGGGTCAGATATACCCCAATAAGCGCTTCACTCAAAGTTAACCATTTATTTTGTTGAAACCGCTTAGTTTTTCTATCGAAGATCAGTCCTTTCTTTTTTCTAGGGGTACATAGTCTCTTTTTGTGTTTCCGGTATAGATCTGCCTGGGTCTACTTATTCGAAACTCCTCGTCTTCTTGCAATTCTTTCCACTGTGCAATCCAACCGGGCAGGCGTCCCATTGCAAATAAGACGGGAAACATATTAACGGGGATGTTTAGAGCTTTATAAATAAGACCCGAATAAAAATCGACATTTGGGTAAAGTTTTTTCTCAACAAAATATTCATCTTTTATTGCTATTTCCTCAAGTTTCAGGGCAATTTCTAGTAGAGGCTCTTGACATCCAGGTTTATTAAATATTTTGTGTGCTAGTTTTTTGATGATCCGGCTTCTTGGGTCAAAATTTTTATATACTCGATGACCAAACCCCATAAGACGAAAGTCATCATTGGGATCTTTGGCTTTGGCGACATACTTATTGACATCGCCGCCATTATCGAAAATTTCCTGAAGCATTTCTATAACTGCCTGATTGGCCCCGCCATGAAGGGGTCCCCAAAGAGCATATATTGCTGAAGATACCGATGCAAAAAGGTTACACATGGAACTTCCAACAATTCTTGCAGTGCTCGTTGAACAATTTTGTTCGTGATCAGCGTGTAGGATTAATAAAACATCCAGCACTTTTGCTGCATCTTCATCGGGTTGATAGTCTTCGCAGGGAAGAGAAAACATCATTTTTAAGAAATTTTCGGAATAACCAAGTGAATTGTCTGGATAGGGGAGGGGTTGGCCGATCGATTTTTTATAACTATAGGCTGCGATTGTAGGTAGCTTCGCTATTAATCGATGAATTGCTATTTCGATTTCCCTATCATTTCTAACGCTGAGTTCATTTTGATAAAATGTTGCCAACGAACCGACTACTGCACTGCATACTGCCATGGGGTGCGGATTATTTGGGAATCCATCGTACAAATTTTTAATAGCTTCGTGGACCATAGAATGGTGAACTACATGATAATTGAATTCATTTAATTGTTCTTTAGTAGGCAGTTCACCGTAGATTAATAAGTAAGATGTTTCAATGAAGGAACTTTTTTCCGCTATTTGCTCAATGGGATAACCTCGATAAAGCAAAACTCCCTTTTCACCATCAAGATAAGTGATTTTACTTTTACAGGACCCCGTACTCATAAACCCCGGGTCAAATGTAATTAACCCGGTCGTTTTTCTCAATGCGGTAATATCTATGGCTTTTTCTCCTGCAGAGCCTTCCAGGAGCGGAAGTTCAAATGCTTTCCCTTGATACGTGACCGTGACCGTTTCTGCCATTTTGTTCCTCCGATAAAGGTAACCTTCTTATTTCGTAACAATTGCAAAGTGTTCGTTTAGCTGTATTATAAACGGTGTTTATGCAATTCCGAGAGATTTTGTTTAGAGGACAGCTTTAATGAAAAATAACCGACTGCTTTACTTGATGATAGTGGGGATTCTTTTAGGAATATTTTGTGGTTGGGTTTTTGGCAAAAATATGGAGTCCGTTGGCTGGTTAGGGGAAATGTTTCTAGATTCTTTAAAGATGCTGGTGGTTCCATTGATTATTTCTTCGATGATAGTAGGGATTTCTGGTTTAGGAGATATCAGAAAAGTAGGGAAAACGGGATTAATCACACTGACATTTTTTATGGTTACCACGGGTATCGCAGTGGGAATTGGGTTGGTGATGGTCAACGTTTTAGAGCCCGGAGCGGCGGTAGAAATGACAGAAAACAAAATTCCAGAACACGTTGCAGATAAAAAAGCCATAGGTATTACAGATATTTTAAAGAGTTTTGTTTCTCCCAATTTGATTCATTCCATGGCCAACATGGAAATTCTTCCTCTTATTTTATTTTCCCTGGTATTTGGTGCTGTTTTAACCACATTGGGAGAACCAGGGAAACAGGCGATAGCGTTTTTCGATACAGTCAACACTGCAATTATGAAAATCGTTCATCTAATCATGTA
>CAYYIR010000227.1:0-3121 GCA_964471995.1 uncultured Nitrospina sp.
ATATTAGTCCATCTGGTAGTATCTTAGGTTTTCTATGGGGTTGTGCGGATGGTGGAATTTGTGGTCTGACTTTTGGATGGTTGTATAATTTTATTGGCAGAAAGTTTTCACCACACCAACGAATAAAAACCTAAAATTAATTATTAATTTGCTAGAAACAAAGGAAAATAACTAATGATAGGGCGGATATTATTTCTGCTTATCCCAATATTGGGTGTTATTGCTATGTGGTATTTTTATCAAAATGCTTTATAAATTTCAAAAAATTTGAATAGTTAGATAGTATTTAATTTTCTAATTTTACTCAAAAAGATTTGAAACTATGATTTCTTTGATTTTCCTACCATATCTGCCAACCGTTCTCCGAGAATATAACTGATGTTGAAGTTTAACTTAGCTACAATGTTCGGAAAAAACTTCAAATCCTTTTGCATCCGTTCATAATCAAATCGCAATGACGATACCTTCTTCGTCGCCACGACATCAGCAGTTCTTTCTGTTTCTCGTATATAACCCACCTCACCGAAAATCTGTCCAGGTTTCAAAGTAGCTAATAAACGCGATTCGTTTCCATCTCTTCTAATCACTTCCGCCTCACCTGAAAGAATTAGATGCATGTTACGTCCTATCGTATCTTGTTTTACCAATAGCTCACCTTTTTCAAACTCATGTAGTTCAGAAATTAAAATTGCCTTGCGCCGTTGATAGCTGCTCATATTTTGAAGCAAAGGGCTTTCATTTAATACCGCAAGGTCAATCGACATTGAAAGTATTTGGTAAAGTCCTACCAGGCGAATCTGATTCATTATGATCGGAGTGATCAACAGGTTTGCAAATATTGAAAATAACATAGTCGCAGCTGCCAAGGCACCAAATTGCGCAACAATTGTAAAGTTTGAAAAAATTAAAACACCAAAACCAAAGGCGAGAGCAATGCTTGACACAATAAGAGGGGGCGCTTCATCATTGACTGCTGTATTAACCGCATCGCCGTAATCAGAAGTACGACGACAGAGTTCATTATACCTCGCCAGTAAATGGATAGTACCATCGATCGCAATACCAATAGCAATTACTGCAACCATTGCTGTGCCTGGGTTCAAGGGTATGTCAAGATAACCCATGATACCAAACATTAAGGCAATAGGAATAATGGCCGGTACTAATGCAATGAGTCCACCCTTAAAAGAGGTAAACATGACGGACATGATAATGAATATTAATCCCATCAAAAGCGACAACGCTTTTACCTGAGCCACCATTAAACTTTCAGCCGCCCTATTAACCATCAGGTTTTCGCCTACGATAAAGAACTTCATATCTGGGCCTGCAATTTTATCGATGACTCCTTGAAGTTCTTCAATATATTGATTCAATGTATGAGAATCGGTGATGTTATGTCGAACAACAATATTGGCGCGGCGGTAATCATGGCTGACATAATTATCCAGATCACTACGATGCAAAAACATTAAATATTGTGCAATCAGTTGCCGGGTTTCCGGCATCGAATTTCCAGAAGAGCCCCCACGAAACTCACGATTTAAAAAACGTAAATGATCAGCTAGAGATAGACTGCGATCATAAACACCTTGCTGGGCCAAGAAGGTTTGGATATCAATCAGCTTTTGAATATTTTTGGGTTCTTGAAATGCTTTTTTATGTTTTGATTCAAGAGATATGAAAAATATTTTTATTCCTGCCAAATCTTCATGAATACGTTTGGCATCCATTATCAAGGGGCGATCGCTTGGAAAATAAGATAGTGGATCATTGGTAACATAAAGTTTCGATGCCTGATAAATAAAAAAAGAACATAGCAGGGCGGTAAAAAATAAAATTGATTTTGGAAAGTGAGCCTGAAAAAAACGAAATATGCTCATAATTCGATCTGGCATGCTATTCCTTTTAGCATCTTGCACAAGATGGGTGCTTGTCTTTGCTCCAAAAATGGACAACATGAGAGGCATAATCAGGATAGTGATGAGTCCATTTGCCAACATCGCAAAAGTTGCTGCAAATGAAAAATGTTGTATTAATCCTATATCGCTAAACAGATTACTGGCAAAACCAAGGGTGGTGGTCAAAACCGTCAGCATCATGGGTAGACCAATATGTTTAGCCATGTATTTAACAGCTTCTTTACGCGAACCTCCTGATTGTTTTTGACTTAGGCCGCGTAAAAAGGCTGCCATCATATGTGTATCTTCGGTGGACCCTATAACAATAATTAGAGAAGGTATCATCGCACTTAAAATATTAAGAGGCACCCCTAGCCAGCCCATCATTCCAAAAGTCCAAATAATTGTGAGCAGTGACGTTACCAATGGGACAAAGGCCGATAACCAACTGCGCATGAAAATTAAAATCGATACAATCAGGATCACTACTGATAAAGGACCAAGTAAAATAAAATCTTCATAAAGACTGTGTTTTAATTCGGCATTAATTCGGGGTGGCCCTACCTGAGCTATACGTTCAAAATCCCCACGGTGATTTTGAATTCGTTCTTCAAGTGCAAGATGAATTTTACGATTAAAGTTATTACTGTCTTCAGCGTTATTCACAGATACGATTATTGCTGTGGCATTACCGTCATCTGAAAAATAATTTCCCTGATAAAGAGAGTTTTCTAGAGCGCTCTTTTTTGCCTTTAATGCTTCTTGTTCAGTTTTTGGGGCTGCTAAAAGTAAAGGGCGGGAAACAATTTTACTGTCTTTCCCTTGCACCGTATTTAATGTAAACAAACTATCTACGCGACTGACCCCATCTATTTTTTCGATTTCAAAATGGAGTTTTTCGATTTTAGAAAGTTTTTCGGGTGTCCAAAGATCAGGTGCACTTATGTAAATAATCGTTTTATTATCTGTGCCAAATTCACCCATAATTCTTTGATAAACCAGCCGAGATGGATCACCGGCGGGTATCAAACTGTCAACACTGGTATCAACCTGGAGTCTTAGCATGCCTGTTCCGGTAAATAACGTAACTAATAAAACAAAAAGTGCCACAAGGGCACGGCGCTTATAACCAAGCATGTATATTTGTTCTATCACTCTGCGGTTTCCTGTAATTCTAATGGACTGTCTGCATTCAAATCTTCAGCGGGTTTAATCTGCGG
>CAYYIR010000228.1:0-3106 GCA_964471995.1 uncultured Nitrospina sp.
TGATATTCTTTTTTTCTAGCTTTGGTTCCATGATTGGCACCTACGCGGCGGGAGCCTCTATCGTAACCCAATTATTAGGATAAACCTATGAAAGTGGTTGTGACCTCTCCTTCTTTTTGCAAATTAGAATCTCTCAAGTCTAGACTTACCAGCCTTTTTCCTGATACCGTTTTTACTGAAAAAGAAGATTATTTATCAGGACCTGAGTTGATCAACTTTCTTCAAGATGCCGATTGCGCAATAATAGGAAGAGATCCGATTACTCGTTCTACCTTAGATGCATTGCCAAAGCTAAAAATGATTTCCAAATATGGTGTTGGACTAGATAATTTGGATATTGATGCAATTCAGCAAAAGGGTGTTGCAATAGCCGTGACTGAGGGAACCAATAAACGTTCAGTGGCCGAATTGACCTTAAGTTTTATGACCGGTCTTTGCCATAATATTTTTTTATCTGCTGAAAGAATGAAAAAAGGCCAATGGATTCGTGAAGGAGGACAGAATCTTTCTGGAAAGACTGTCGGGATTATTGGATGTGGCAACGTGGGTCAAGAGGTTATCAAGCTGTTGAAACCTTTTGGCTGTAATATTCTAGTTAACGATATTGAAGATAAAAATGAATTTTGTCGTGAACAGAGTGCAATAGAATCATCTTTTGAGATATTAATTAATGAATCCGATATAGTAAGTTTGCATGTACCTCTTACAAATTTAACCCGAGAAATGGTTGACGAAAATATATTGCAAGCTATGAAGCCAACGGCTTTTCTGATTAATACAAGTCGTGGATCTGTAGTAAAACATTCTGCTCTTCATGAGGCTTTGTTGTCAGGAAAAATATCTGGTGCAGCTTTAGACGTATTTGATTTGGAACCTCCTGATGATCTTAAGTTTTTACGGTTGCCAAACCTCATGGTAACGCCCCATATCGGAGGGAATAGTATAGAAGCAATAGAAGCTATGGGGGCAGCTGCCATTGATAACCTTGCAAAATTTTTCAATAAATAACTATGGAAGATAAGGGCTATTCGCGTGAAGACTGGCAACGACATTATGATGAGAATGACCTTGGTTGGGACTTAGGTGAGGTAGCTCCGCCTTTTATGAACTTATTAGAATCTAATATTATTATCCCGGGTAAAACTCTGGTGCCGGGCTGTGGGCGCGGTCATGAAGTGGTTTACCTTGCTGAGAATGGATTTAATGTAACCGCAGTCGATTACTCAATAGGTGCTGTAAATTATTTAAGACAAGTTGTCCGGCAGCAAAAACTTAATAGCGAAATTTTACATATTAATTTTTTTGATTTAAATTCCACCCATGATGGTATGTATGACTTATTGATTGAGCAAGCATTCTTTTGTGCTATATCACCGAACCAAAGAGCTTTATATGTGGCGACGGTTGCCAGAGTTTTAAAAAGTGGGGGAATGCTTGCAGGCCTCTTTTATAATACAGGGCAGGAAGGTGGCCCTCCTTTTAATACCACTAGGGACGATATTATAAAACACTTTTCAAATTGGTTTGAAATTCGCGACTTGGTTCAGGCTAAAAACTCTGCCACGCAAAGGAAAGATAAAGAATTGTTGGCAATTCTTGTTAAAAAGTAAATGAATTTTGCCTGGAAGGTTGTAAAAGATTAGCCTCGTTATTTTTTGGGAAGTTAATGGCAGTAGAAATTTCAAAATATTCTAGTTCTTGTTTTTTTGGGGTAGTAAAAAGTGAATTCAAAGAATTAATGTCATCGAAAAACCATTTTTCATAATTTTTTGGGTGCAAAATAACAGGCATTCGAGAGTGTATAGGATATAGGGTTTTGTCGGCTTCTGTGGTAATAATAGTATAGGAATGTAGAGGTTTTTCTCCGGAACCCCATGTTGACCAGAGCCCTGCAAATGCAAATAGTCTGTGGTCTTTGAACCTAATATAATATGGTTTTCTTCCTTTCCATTCGATGAATCCATCGGCTGGAACTAGGCATCGTTGGTTTTCCAAAGAATCGCGGAAACTAGGTTTTTCATTTATGGTTTCTGATCGGGCATTGATAAGCTTGCTTCCGATTTGGTTGTTTTTGGCCCAGGAAGGGACTAAACCCCATTTCATTCCCACCACTTCAGATTTTTGGGTAACAACAGCTGAAATTTGACTCGGGGCAATATTAAAGCTGGGAAAATATTTGAGACTTATGCGAGCTGGCTTAAAATGAGACCTAATCGTTTTGATGGGTTTAGTTAGAGTATATCTTCCACACATTTTCTAAGCTTCCATGGTTTCAAAATAAACGATTTGGAGCTAAATTTTTTAATATAATATATTAAATTTAAATCTATTACCGAGTTTAAAAATAATAAAATATTAATGCTGATTATAAATATATGAAAACGATAAAGAAAATACATTCTGGAATATTCCGTGATGGAGGGGCGGGTTCTTTTGCTAAACGCCGATATCGCGACCGAAGAAAGAAACTAATGCAAAAAGAAAACTCGCTGATGGTAATCACGGGTGTTCCTTATGGGCCAGGCGGTAAAACAGTTTGGGCTTATACCTATAGTCCTACTTACCAAGAACCAGCCATGATGTATTTAACCGGAATTAATCAGAATAATGTCATTTTGTTGTTAGATCCTAAATCAAAACTATCCAAGGAGATTCTTTTTGTAAGTCGAAAAGATCGAATTATGGAATTTTGGGAAGGGGTACGTTTTGGTGTAGGAGATAAGACTAGCCTAAAGGAGGTTCAATTTATTACGGGTATTAAAGATGTTCGTGATATCAGTGAGTTCAAAGAGGTTCTTAAAGAAAGGTTTTTGAAAAATAAAAATAAATCGTTAGGTACTTTTTGGTATGAAGGAGTTAGAAAAGGAAAAAAAATTAGTATCACGACCGATCATAATTATGACTTCAAAAAAAAATTAGTTGGATGGCTACGTGAATGGGAGGCACCAAGAGATTCCTTGAAAAATATTATGTCGAATCACTTAGACCTTAGACTTCCATTAGATAAATATGACATTCGGAATGCGAGAAAAGCTCAGGAAATTACCGGAGAAGGGTTTAAAGCGATGTTGAAAAATTTTGACACTTTTAAAAATGAGTGTCAGGT
>CAYYIR010000229.1:0-3103 GCA_964471995.1 uncultured Nitrospina sp.
AAAGAGCTTTCACGTTTGTTTCTGGCAATGACATTCTTACCGCTCGTTCCCTTTCATCTCCCATTTTCGGGAGTTGTGGATAATGGCAAAGGGGCTCTGTCAAGTCTTTGGGTGGTTGTCTGGCTGGCCCTGGGCCTTGCAGAGTTAAATATTATCTATTCTTCTCTTTCCAAAGGCATATTGACTTCTATTGGTTTATTAGCCCTGATTACTGCATTTTATGCTTCCCTGGCAGCTTTAGGACAAAAGAAAGCCAATCCTTTTATTGCTGCTGCAACTGTGGCTTACGTATCGATTATCTGGGGTCTACTGAATGTTTTTCCAAATTTTCCAAAGTGGGGAATCGCCTTTGGTGTAGCCGTTGCATTCGTGTTGGGAGGAATTAGCTTAGCCTTTTCATTCGTAAAAGCACGTTATGGTTGGCAGACCATAGGTAAACTTCCAGGTCTTGCCGATCCGATGCCCCGATTCGGAACAATAATGGTTCTTCTTGTCAGTTTTGCTTTATTTCTACCCATGATTCCCACATTCACAGGCTTGATAGTGATGCCAACTATCGAAACCCTGGATGTTAAGTTTATACAAATATTTTTTATATTTTTTGCAGTTTGGTTGGGCGGTGGCTGGTTTTTATTGCAAATGCTTCACCAAACTGCTTTTGGATCAGCACGTGAAAATGTTCCCTATTCTGATTTGTGCATAACGGAATATACTGCGGTAATGATTTTATTATTAGGCGCTGGTTATAGTGGATTGCTCTATTAGCGCTTCAATTGTCAACCATTTCAGGAGGCCTGTAGGCTAAATGTCTCTCGTCGAAGAAAAAAATACAGACAAGCCAATGGATCCCCAGCGGGAAGAGTTACAGTCATTGGTGAAAAAGGCCAGTGGTCCTATTTCTCACTACTGGCCGATGAAAACATTTATTCATCATAACCCCCTTCACGGACTGGAAGGTTTGCATTTTGAAGAAGGAATTAAGGAGGCAGAAAAGATTTTTAGAGGAGACGGATATCTTCAAAATAAAGAAAACCGTATTTATTATAAAAAGGGTCGAATAACCGAAGAAGCTCTAAACAATGCCCTTAATGAAGTCTCTAAAGACGCCTCTATCTCCCTGGGTGGAAAAAATGTCTCTCACCATGAATTTTTAAAAACCATTTTTATAAATGGCACTGGCAAAGTGGCAAAAGATGCATCTGCGGCAGTTTTTAAATCCCAATCAAATCAATCCGAATTACAAAGTCTTATCGATGCCCTTCAAAATTCACAAAAAATCAATGAAAACAAAGAATCCTTAAAGGATTATGCTAATCGTGAGCGGGATGAATTGGCAACGAAGTACACATTGGCAGAATGGTGCGAACAATCACTTGGAACAAAGGTACGATTTCAATTAAACAACGAAGTGATTAAATGGGTTAGCGGATTTCTCGATGAAGGGCATGCCCACTGGTCAATGCCAATGCGAGAAAAAAGTTTTTATGCAAATTGGAAAGAGTTGGCTGTAGAAGACACCTCAGGTTCCTTGTCAGGCATCCCCGATTGGAGAAATAAAATAAAAAGCTTACCCGATCTTCCGGAAGACACCATTTCCCAATGTATGTCGGAATTATCCATTCCCAAAGATTTATGGGTCGGTTATTTCTCTTTACATCTCTCCCAATTGGCCGGATGGACTGGATTTCTTAAATGGCGCTCGGAACAAGTCAAGTATGAGTGGCAAAATGCCTTTCCAATTGACTTGACCCAGTACTTGGCCGTTCGAGTATTTTATGAAAAGGAAATGATTGATCTTGCTTGCCGCACCAAGCTGGATATTCCTGGAACCTATAATTCAATTAAAGATTTTTTGGAAAAGAATTCTGATGGATACGGGCTTTACAAAGATAGCCAAACCAGAGGTCTGCCAGAGGAAATTGAAGATGGCATGGATTTATCGATTTTTGATCAAGACCCTTTACCCATTAACGATTTAAATCAAACCGCATTTAGTTTGGTTTCGAAATGGGAACAAGTACGTAATCAGCAGGAAATTGTCGTTCAAGCCTTAACTGTAATGCACCTTGCTAAATATTTGAACTTTACAGTACAATATATTGTAAAAGACGGGCTCACTCCATTAAACACTTTAATTGGCTGGGCTGAAGAGTTTCCTGAATCAATGCATGGACCAGTCTGGCTCAAGGCTTTAGAATCGAGCTTCATCAATGGTTTTGTTAAAAGGTTTTCTCCAAATATTGAGAATCTAAAAAAAATAGATAGCGGCGAAGAAAAACCGCTGGTATCACGCCCTTTTTCTCAAACCCTTTTTTGTATTGATGTCCGTTCAGAAAATTTTAGAAGAAAACTTGAAGAGATCGACGACCATGAAACGTTTGGGTACGCTGGATTTTTTGGGATTCCTTTATGCTACCAAGGTTTTTCAGATGACTACCAAACAGACCAATGCCCTGTTCTTCTAATCCCAAACAATTTAATAATAGAAAAACCCAGAGACGATCATGCTCAAACCACTCAACATTTTTTAGAAAGAAAAAAATACGGTAGGGATGCCCACACGTTATTACACGATTTAAAGGAAAACGTTATTACACCTTATATTATGGTTGAAGCCATTGGCTGGTTCTTTGGGTTTAGACTTTTCGGGCAAACTTTGCATCCGAAGCTTTTCAATAAAGGCCTTACCTGGCTGAAAAAACCTTTCAAAGTTCCTTTGGGTACTTCTGTAATTGTAGATAAAAAAGAAAACACAGATGTCGAAAAAGAAGGAACCATTCAAACAGGGTTCAACCTTGATGAACAAGCCCGTTTCGTAGAAAACGCAATTAGAATTTTAGGGTTCACAACTTTTTCCCGACTGATCCTGCTTTGCGGTCATGGTAGTACTTCTGACAACAATCCTTTCGAATCTGCGCTGGATTGCGGGGCTTGCGGAGGCAACCATGGGAGTGCAAATGCACGTGCCCTTGCCGTGATGGCCAATAATCCAGAAGTAAGAAAAATATTAGCTGAGAAGGGCCTGGAAATTCCAGCAGACACTCATTTCCTTCCCGCACAACATGACACAACAACCGATGAAATAGCATTTTTTGATTTGGAA
>CAYYIR010000230.1:0-3084 GCA_964471995.1 uncultured Nitrospina sp.
CGATCCTTTTTTTGGTTTACACATTCGTAGTTGCTTTGAGTGATGAGGCTTAAAATCTCGTATTGAATAGAATCAATACAAGTTATTGAGATAGATACAACTTAATGAAGGGATCAGCTTTGTTAAGGTAAG
Organism: uncultured Nitrospina sp.; assembly: GCA_964471995.1. Lineage (GTDB taxonomy): Bacteria > Nitrospinota > Nitrospinia > Nitrospinales > VA-1 > UBA8687. The sequence goes on from CAYYIR010000230.1 coordinate 133, forward strand.
TCAGGAATAGAGTAAAGCTTTGAGCCTAAGGGGCTAGAAATAGCCCGCGCGCTCTAGTAGCCGAAACTTCTTGCGCAATCAGCGTGCCAGCCAGCTCTGCCCAGTGTTTGACTGCGGAATACTGCCTATGGTCGTTAACACCGTATTTCTTTGGATAACGAGTGAATGTCTGGTTTCTTTCCGTTCTGACACTGTGTTTCTGCTTTGTCGTAATCATAAACAAGTTGACTGTTAACGTATATGCTTCCCGTACATGATACAGAGCCATCAACGTAATCGCATTTTGCACCCCCATATGGTATATCCGAAAACGATGCTTGCCCACTAACGACATCACTAAAGACTTTAGCCCAGGGGCCACCCTCATAGTCCTTGGGTTCCATACAATACCGGTCTGCAGACGGTTCTGCCCAATCACACCTTCGGTAATTCCCTGGGAATCCTGCGCTAGCGCAATGTTGTGCTCCCGCTTCATCGAGACCTGTTTCTATTCCAGAGTTACGAGCTATTTCTAATTGATCTGCACCTATTCCAGTACCCGCAACTCCGTCGAAAGTAAAACCACCCCCGCTATCCAATGAAAAACACCTTGGTTTGCCGTCCTTATCCCTGTGCTGACCTCCTGCTCTATACTCGTTGAAAACTTCCCACTCGTCTCGCGAGCAAGGACCCTTCGCTCTTTCAGCCAAAATTGTTGGATGGCCCCGGTCTTCATGCGTCTCATCGTTTACCAGTGCGGCTAACTCTATCTGTAGTCGTGCTAACCTGCCTCCCTTGCTTAACTCGGGTTTTTTAATCTGATATCCTTTGGCTTTACAATCGACGGCAGCGTGTTTCTGAGCAGCCCCGAAGGCTATCCTGCGTAGAGACCTATTAGCGAATCTATATATATCACATTCGCCATTTTTTTCCCCTCTGACGAGTCCTCTTCTTTGGAGATTTCCCCCGTCCTGTATTAATATATCGTCCGGTGTATAGAGGCATTTGCTCACCATTCTTTTAGTGAATTCAGCTTTACCTTCTTTAATGGCAAGGCCCACATCGTTAAGGTCATTAGGTATAGCCTTCAAAGCACAACTCTCATCCCAACTGTTTAAAACATCGGACGCAGACACTACTTTGGTTACGTGACAGTTGTTTAACTTTCCCGCCCCTTCGAATTGCAGCTTATTACCGTTCCATGAAACAGTCCGCGTCCCCAGCTCCCAACGTTTTTTATCTAGAGGACCCACTTTCTTAACAAACTTAGTGTGAATCGAAAGTGAGCAAGATTGGGTCACGATTTTGCCGTAATGGGAATTTTCCGTCCAGCATCCCTGATACTTTGAATCACTTCCGGAAGATCCGCTGGAATGTTTGTTTGCTTTTGTAAACGAAGCCAATTGTTCCTCAGGTGAAGAAGTACACTGGTCCCATCTATTATGTCTATCACCTGGGCACAATTTTTTAGTCAAACGCTTTTTCTCCTCCACAAACATGGACTCCTTGTATGCCTTGGCCGCTTCGGGTTCAGCTGACGCCCATTTTTGAAAGGCACATTTGTCATGTTTACTTATGATGTCTTTCGATATGCTGTCAAAATAAATTTCTGCTCCGGGATCCGGAAATTCCTTAATCTCACCAAATGTTCCAGCACTTTTATCCGGATATGCTGAGTATGACAAGATAGAAGATTTACCGACATATTTCCATTTGTCATTTTTGCATGCACTTTCCAGTACCGGGTTTAAATCGTCGGAGTAAATGGATGACCGTCCACAGATTGGCTTCCCGGCTGGGTGAACATAACCTTTTATAGCTATATTAGGTGGTGGAAATTTAAATGCTAAATCTGGTGTATACACCTTATCATCACCGCAAAATTTCCATTTGTCCTTTGTTTCTGGAATTGCTTCGATAAGGTATTTTTCCCATGGTTTTTTACCCTGGCTTTCTTCCCATTCTTTTTTGGCTTTGTTGAGGAGTATCTCAATTCCAGAGGCGAGATTAACTTGCATATTCTTTGCCGCTAATAACTTTTTCACCTCCTCGAGCTCTGCGCAGATGTCCATTCGTATTTTTTTTTCTCTCTCTCTTCGATCGCCTTTGTAATAGAGTTCAGTTTTAAAGTTACAAGCACCCACTAATTTTTTATGTTTCTTCCAATCATCATCCAAACTTTTACAAGCTCCACTATCACCCCCCTTGCAGCGGGCAAGTTCTGACTCGCATAATTTCTCTGACCAGAGTGAGGAACACTGGGTTTTACCTCGAACAGCTCCGGTTTGGGCGACGGTTCGACGTGGGGGTAAAACACGCGTCCATCGTTTAACAATTATAAATGTTTTTTTCTTATAAAATCCTGTTTGCCTTGAATTAACTTGTTTTCTGATCGATTTGCAGACAAATTGCCCCCGTATTCTTTTTTTATTTTTATAAGCATTTTGACAACGCTGGTTTTCAATACGGCAACTGTTACCAACGACACAAGACCTTGCTACACGAGGGCTTCGAGACCTTCTGTCCATAGCCAGTTTTCTTTGTTTTTGGTGCCGGAGAACATTGCAGTACTTATGTTTGCCTCGAGATCGCTTACAAACATATTTCATTTTGTTTTCAGCTCTTTTTTGCCTAATGAGTTGGTTGCAAGCTGGCTTCCTTCCTCTGTCACAGTTAGTCTTAAAGATATTACAATATTTATTAGGCATATACTCCGGACAAGGTGGTGCAGCGCTTGCTTGAGAGGGTGTAAAGAAAAATGTAGCTGCGATTAATATCACTGCATTAAAAACGAGTCGGTATTTTTGTAACATTTTTAATTGCCTCTATTTTTTTTCAGATAAATATTGAAATACATAAAGCGTTTTATTCGCACATTAAATTACTGTAATGGAGCTAAATCACCTTCATCCAGTGGCGGCAAGTCACCAACATCCAGAGGAGGAAAGTCACCATCATCAAGAGGAGGGAAGT
>CAYYIR010000231.1:0-3018 GCA_964471995.1 uncultured Nitrospina sp.
CTGAACTTTGCGACATCAAGCATCGGCGGTGATTTGACGGCGACCGCAACCTCGGGCAATATTTCCGATACCGGTGCTTTGACCGTTACAGGAGCAACTGACATTACCCTGGGGACCACCCCGATTTTAACCGTCACCGGGGTGACCTCCGTGACCGACCTCGATGGCAACACGGTCAATCTCGATATATCCACATTTACCGGGGGAATCACTATTAATTATTATGGTTATCCAGAGGATAACACTGATATCGACTTGGCGAGGCAGGTGGTCTTCGCTGAATTTATATTTGGAATATACGAAAATAGAAAAAATATCTATGGGGGAAATGAGGACATCAACAAAATAAATGACATACAAAAGATGTATGAATTATTTTTAAAATCTTCGCCTAAATCAAAAATAGAAGTTAAGGAAGCCAAAAAACATCTCCCTCACGAACCCAAGGTCAGGAAGATAAACGTGAGTATCATCGAACAGGATAGGAATAAAAATTTATGATAGTTCGATCACATCCTAATTTGAATGCAACGGTTTTAAAATTGGTTTTAATCTATCTGCTTTGCTCCCCCATATTCAGCAATTTTGCATTTGCAGAAGATTCAAACTTTTCGAATGGTCCATCGGTTGATGAAAAGTTCTTTGTTTTAGTCGAGATTAAAAACAATTTTTTAAATGTCCGCCAAGACCCTTCCAATACCAGTCCTGTAATTGGAAAGTTATTAAAAGGTTCTGAAGTTCCTTTGATTGATATGAACGGTGATGGAGGAACTGATGGAAACTGGTACCGGGTCGAGATACAGAATAAAAAAGTCGGCTGGGTTTCTAAAAACTACTCTAGAAAAATTAAAAAACAGAACCAAACGGCGAACCTACGAGCCGTGAGTCCAACGGACAAAGATCCATCGACGGATAAAACTGAAAAAAAGAAAAAACCGTGGGCTAACATCGATGGGTTTCGCTCGGCAAAGTTTGGTATGACAATGCAGGCTGTAAAAAAAGCGATCATTAAGGACTTTTCAATACCAGAAGACAAAATCAAGATAATTAACCATCCAATAGAGCTGACAAAAAGCCTTGGTGTTACCGTTGAAAATCTCATCCCAGAATCTCGAAAGTCACGGGTGGTTTATGTTTTTGGTTTTGAAAGTAAACAACTGACTCAGGTCAACATCCTGACAGGTCATCCGATGGATACCAACGCAACCCCAGAGGAGATAATCAATTCTGGAAATTTACTTGGTGAACATTTTTTAAAAAAAAGGTATCAGGAAAAAAGTCTGCTGACACATGCCAAGCTCAGCGATGGATCAATTTTAATTTTTCGAGGGAAAGATCAGAATGGGCACATGGTAATGTTAAGTGTTTCTAATTCTAAGCCAGTTAATGAAACTCCCAATGAACCTAAAATCAGACTCAACTTGTCTTATATAGAAAAACCCGGCCGGCCTGACATCTACAACTACAAGCTCAAGGACGGCGATTTTTAGGGCACCTCGTAAGTATAAAAAATTTAATCAATATAGGGAAAACACGATATGGCAATGAAACGTTTTATCAAGGTGGTTTCTAAATTATTTTTGATTGGCCTGGTCAGCCTTTTTATTTCCGGGGCAGGCTTGTTTTCTTCAAAGAGCGAAGAGTTGGCAACCGACCAGAATGTAAAAAACAAAAAACCGTTTGCAAGAATTGAAGGGTTCCGCTCGGCCAAGTTTAATATGAGCATGGACCAGGTTAAAAAAGCCATCTATAAGGATTTTAAATTAAGCGATGACAAAATTGATTCTGTAAAACATCCTCAAGAACAGACCAATAGCCTGGCAGTTACAGTTGAAAAGTTGGTTCCCACTTCCGGTAAATCGCGAGTGGTGTACGTGTTTGGTTATAAAACAAAAAGGTTGATCCAGGTCAATATCCTTATGGGTCATCCGGTAGATACCGACTCAACCCCGCAACAAATAGTTGATTCGGGGAATTTATTGGGGAACCACTTTTTTAAGAAACGTTATCAGGAAGATGGATTGGTGGCACATGCCAGGCTCAACGATGGATCCGTTTTAATATTTCGGGGTAAAGATGAAAAAGGGAGAATGGTGATACTGCGTTTATCTAATCCACAACCAAACGCAAAGAAAGATGATAAGCTAAAAATTAGCCTGACATTGTCCTATATAGAAAAACCGGAACAGCCCGATACATTCAAACTTAAAGATGATGATTTTTAACCGATAAAATTTCCAGGGAGAGGGGACTTTACGCTTTTCCAGAACTTTTTAATTTCGAGTAACTGATTATCACTGTAAAAAGAGCAAGACCGGAGATTATTATTAATGAAGGCTGCCAAGAGGTTTTAATGGCCCAGAAAAGGAGCCCCAACCAAATAATCAAACCGCCAATCATGGTCAGCCTGGCAAACTTATTCAAATAATATATTTCAATTTTGATCCCGCTGATTTTCAATACTCTTGATATTACCCACCCCACTAAGAGAACCAAAATTTGTAAAAATAAAATATACCCCCACCCTAACGGGGAAAATATAAAACTTATTGGGGGCTCTTCAAAAAAACTCTTCTTTAATTCAGGGATGAGTAAAATCGCATTTAGGCCTTCTCTTCCATCAAATGCCTCAATTTCTCCGGTTGCCAAAACATACCTGATTTCTTTTTCTCCACTTTCTACAATAATTTTATATTCTCCGGCATCAGCGCGTTTCTTAAATTCAGGACCCTGCCAATACATGCTTTGGCCGAATGGTTCAAAAAATTTCTTCCAATCCTCTTTACCCGGACTGAGGGTTGCTAAAGGCTGACCATCCTTAAAAATTTTAGCTGTAACATTTTTTTCTCGCCCCTCTATAAAAGGAACTAAAACGTTTACATATAAATCAATGGTATTTTTTGCGTTAATTATATAAGTATGGGGAGTCCCCGAAAGCTTCCCATAGTAAGCCTTCGATATTTCTGGTTTGCTAATGTTAATTTTTTCAGTTTTGACTATTCTCGGTTGATGGCCTAA
>CAYYIR010000232.1:0-3003 GCA_964471995.1 uncultured Nitrospina sp.
CCGGCCAAACTCCCACTTCTCGGGAGATTGAGTCAATCATTACCAAGGGATACATGGTTAACACATATAAAGTTTCAAAAGGGTGAAATGGAAATAAAAGGTTTTTCACCTTCAGCTTCAAAGTTAATTCCTCTAATTGAGAAATCACCCCTTTTTAAAAAAACAGGCTTTGTGGGCTCAATAATTAAGGTGCCCATGGGGGAAAAATTTACTATTCGCACGAAACTAGAGTCCAGCTTATGACGATCAAAATAGGACAAAGAGATAAAAATTTCTTGACCAGTGGTGGAGTTTTTTTGGTCTGCTATCTTTTATTCTTATTTGTTGCACAGCCAGCATATGAAAACCAAACTAATATCAACAAAAAAATCAAAGACAAAATAAGCTTCATTGAGAGGTATTATAAAGTTTTAAATCAAACTTCATACTACCAGGCGAAGGAAGCTGAAAATAAAAATATCAAATCAATTCTGCAAAAAAAGTTCTTAGCAGAAAAAGAACCAGGACTTGCTGCCGCCGGACTACAAAAGCTATTACAAGGATTCTCAAATGGAGTAGTAAGTATAAAGAAAACGCGGGTGGAAAAACCAAAGTTCATCTCTGGGATACTTGCAATTCCAATAGAGATCACGGTTCGTTCAAACTTAAGAAACCTGGCATTATTTATAATGCGAATTGAAAACGATCAAAAATTTTTAATCGTGGAAGAGTTCAGATCTATGAGGACAAACAAGCAAGAACCAGAGGATCTTCAAACACGCTTACTTGTTACAGGGTTTATCAAAGAGCTTGAATCAAAAACTGGAAAACCAATATGAAAAAAAATATTCTTATTGCCATTCTGATATTTCTGCCTTTAGCTTTTTCGGGATGCAGCTTTAATAAAAAATCAACTATGGAGCGATTGAAAAATAAATCTGACTCCATCGAATCTATGCGTCTACCAGATAAAACCGACTCTAACGACACGCAAAATCAAGACAAAAATATAGATATCATTGACAAAGGCAAATTAAAACAAATCAAGCCCCGGCAAGAAGCAAAAAAAATTCGGGTTACAGAAAATAAGGTTGCTTTACGTAGAGGACCTGGGCCCAAATACTTGAAAATTGGCAATGCAGCAAAAGGCGATGAGTTTGAACTAGTTAGAGTAGAAAGAGGCTTTGATAATGGTAAAACCTGGTATCTCGTTCGAGACAGCTTGGAGAATAAGTTTTTTATCGCAAAAGCTGCAACCACCGCGGTAGAAACAAAAGTCACTGTTGCAAAAGTTGGGATAAACCCAGGGTCCCCCGTTTCCCCAATCGAAAAAGAAAACACCGATAGAGTTGAAAAAATTGAGCTGCAAAAAAAGAAGGACACATCGCTCAATAAGATTCAAACTCTGATAGAGGTTGAACCAAAACTTCCAGAAGAACTTCTTCAGGCCAAGCATATTACCTTGAACTTTGAAGAAACTGAACTTTACGATGTCATTACGACTTTTTGTGAGCTTCTAAAAATTGACTACGTTATAGAAGGAAGTGTTGAAGGGAAAGTCACTTTACAAACATTTAATAAAATCCCTGTCGAAGATTTGTATTCTGTACTAGAACAAATTTTGGCGCTTAATAATATTGCAGTAGTAAAGAGTGGTAATTTTTATCGTTTCCTTAAAGCTCCAGAAGCTGCCAAGAAGCCTTTGAATATTCACTACTCTAATGACCCAAGAATACCTGACAAGGAACGCATGATCATTCAAATCGTTCCACTACGCTATATTTCCGTCGAATCGATGAAAAAAATTATCAGCCCATTACTAACTGCTAATGCTAGCTTCATTGAAATTCCTGAAACCAATAACCTAATGATGATTGAAATGGGTTACAACGTAAAAAGAATCATTAAAGTGGTTCAAGCTCTTGATATTGACAAGTTAGCATCGTCAGATATTCAGCTTTATAAATTACGTAATGCCGATTCGGAGACACTGGTTAAGGAACTAGAAGAAATATTCACATCCATGGGATATAAAGAAGCCTTGGGCGATTCACTCACTTTTCTTTCACTCGCTAGACTCAACTCTGTTCTGGTAGTAAATGCTTTTGATAAAATCTTACCAACAATAGAGTTCTGGGTGAACCGTCTTGACCAACCCGTATCCGAAGGTGAAGTCAGCACCTTTGTATATTATGTTCAAAATGGTGATGCCGCCGCTTTATCTAGTCTATTAAATGGGATTTTCACTAGAGAAAGCAATTCAGTTAATGCCTCAAATAATGCTAACAAGGCTGCAAATACAAGTAATGAAAAATCAGAAAATATTTCGGGAGCCACTACCAAAACATCCACCACAACCGAAATTCGTCCTAAATTAGAGCTAACTGGTGGTATCAGCGACGAAATCGAAGGGGAAATCACTATAATCCCTGATCCCGATACCAATTCTCTTATAATTAGAACGAGTCCCAGAAATTACCCAGCCATTTTAGCTCTTATCAATAAACTCGACCTGTTTCCGCAACAGGTATTAATAGAAGTACTCATTGTTGATCTTTCTATAGACGAATCAATGGATATTGGAACGAACTGGGCCGTTAAAGATTCAGCTGGTTCAACCACGATAGCAGGGGGTGTAAATAAATCACTTGGTACAGGTGACGCAGTACTCGGTGCCGGTATCGGATCAGCTACAGCTTCTTTTGTGCCAGGAGGAGGTTTTTTCATTGGAGACCCAGATAAAATCATCGCACAATTACAAGTGTTTGCTTCAGATTCTAAAGCAAACGTTTTAGCAAACCCAATACTGGTCACATCGGACAATAAAAAAGCAAACATTTCTATTACAGATGAAATCCCAATAAACTCTTCAACCCTTACAACAAACACTCAGCAACCAGTAACTTCAACCACGGTTGAGTTTAGAAGTGTCGGTATCAAGTTGGATATTACTCCTAAAATCAATTCAGCAAATTTTGTTAATTTAAAAATCGATCAGGAAATATCTAGTCGAGGCGCTGATGT
>CAYYIR010000233.1:0-2974 GCA_964471995.1 uncultured Nitrospina sp.
CCAATTTTACAGGAGGAGGAACGATTAAATCACCAGTTTCCTATTGAAGCTGCTTACCTGGGTGAGCAAACTCGGGATATGTCCTTACTGCTCGATATTGCGGCTGCAAAATTATTGCCTTTACCAGATTTGAAAGAGATGGAAAGCGAACGCGAAGAAGCATTCTCTATTCTGGAACAACAGTTCAATAAACTGGATAATACCAGGCTAGGCTACAAGATAGATCGCAAACGGGAGGCTTTGATGATGCTGACCTATAAAATGAATATCAAAGACCCAAAACTACGACTGACCCTTTATTTTCATTTTTTAAAAAAGCGGTATATTAGACCGAATGGAGAAGTCCACTTAAAAATAACCGATGAAGAAGATCTAAGAAAATTTATCGAAGAGAAACGTCTTCAAGTCAACCGAATGATGAAATCAAAAAACTTCACTGAGATCGAACGTCAAGGGGCAACCAAAATGCTTAAGGAAGCAATAAGGCAATAGGCCTAACGTCCTTTAGAGTAATTTCCTATTCCTTAGCTAGGCTAGAGCTTGCTTGCGGGGGTAACCAGTGCCGGACCTTTTACATGATCTTCAAGGGTTTCTGTTTGAACCTTATCTTGTAATTTCATCAACGCGTCAATAACCATTTCCGGTCGGGGTGGGCAACCTGGAATATAAACATCTACTGGGATCAACGTATCAATACCCATAACTGTTGAGTAATTATCATAGAATCCACCGGATACGGTGCACACCCCATAAGCCACGACCCATTTAGGCTCTGTCATCTGGTTATAAACTTTAACCAAAATGGGAGCCTGCTTGTGGCTTATAGTTCCCACAACCATTAGGAGATCGGCTTGCCGAGGTGAAAACCTAGGAAACGCTGCTCCCATTCGATCTAGATCGTACCTAGGACCAGCTACAGACATAAATTCCATACCGCAGCACGCGGTGATAAAGGGATAGATGAAAAAAGAATATTTACGTGCCCAGTTGATGGCCTGCGTCATCTGTGTAACGATAACGTTATTACCTAGACTCATCTCCGTTTCTGTTCTATATAATCCAGCCATGAAACTACTCCGTAAAAATAATTGATGCTGTATATTAGAATACTTTTATAAAAAAAACAAACCCCAAGCATCGCTTAGAGGATGCTATTTTTAGCATAGATTTTTTAGTTAGTGGACAAGTAGTTCTTGAGAGATCAAGGGTAAGAAGTGTATAATCAACGCCACTCGTAAAATACTGTTTAACAAATCAAGTTACTTGGATCATAGACAAGTTGAATGCTTGGAGATAAAGAATAATGGATTATAGCGGTAATAAAGCAGCTATGGGGCAAGACCGTCCAATTTCGGAAACGGAATCGATGGTCAAAATGAATTTGAGCAAGGACGGAAAAACCCTTGATCTTACAGCCACTTATTTGAAGGAATACGGGGCAAAAGATATTTCTCAGATGGAGTCACTGCGTCCTTTAACGAATTTGGCCTTTGGCACTAACCTTTGCGGTCCAAAAGGGGCTAAATGGCTGGCGCAGTCTAAAGTACTCGTCAACCTAACTTCCCTTAACATGTTTTACAATAAAATCGGTAATGAAGGGGTCAAATATATCGCTGTCTCAGACAATCTTCTTAGTTTGCAGAACCTAGTGCTTACAGACAACGAAATAACCGATGAAGGAGCTATCACTCTAGCTAAATTTTTGCCACTTTTCACCAATCTTATTCGGCTGGATCTACGTCTTAATCGAATTAAAGAAGATGGTAAAAATTCTCTTAAGGAAGCGCAAAAAATTGCCTCCGTAAAACATCTGCTCTTGGATAAGGTAGAGGGGTTCCAGGTTAAAAGCTAGTCTTAGGGAGTGGAAGACAATAGATTGATTCTAAAAAATAAAGATAAAATTTCTTCCTTTTATTTTAGAGGGCATTTATATCTAAGTAAACGGTCTGATCATCAAAAAGGGTTTGGATATTACCAAAGTCGATTCCCAGTAAACCCACACATTTCTTTATTTTAGGGCTTTGGTAGATTATTTGCCAAAGTCGGTTACCTATCTCCTGTGTGTTTTGCAATATTAAACTAAGAGCTTGAGAATCGTTTCTCCTGAGAATAGCAAAGAGGTCAAGGTTTAACGCACCCCACTTTTTTTCTGTACGCAAAACACTTTGATACAGTTCCATCTCATGTCGGATCAATGGAAATTTGCTTTCTAAGGATAGTGCATTATGGGAGTTGGGAAAGAGTGAAATAAACTCGTTTTCGATGTCGCGCACCTTCCCTCCCTTAAATAGCGACCATTTACCGTGCATGCCTTCCAATTTATCTAAAAAGTCAAAACAACGGTCGACTAATTCTGGCCTCATATCACTGATTAGTAAAGCATTGGAAAAATCATTACTGATCCTCTCATGCAACAACTTTAGATCTTTATAAAACTCGCTTAAAACCGAATTCAAATTACCAACGCTAACCAGGTCATTCATATTACGCGTGTCTTTAAGAGATAGGATCTTTACCTCCAAATCTCTTTCCGTGGTTTCAATATAATTAATAGGCCCAATTTCCAGAAGTTTATAAAAAGTTTTAGGTGAGATAGCCAGGTCAATACCCGAATTGGTTTTTAAAAAATCACGTATCTTGCGACATTGAATCACATCACGAAACGTTTCCACGGCCTGCTCTAAAGGTTCATCGGTAACTTCGAAAGATTTGATGTCAATATTGGGTCCAACAAGCTTTTTTAAAATACGTTTTGGATCTCTCATTTTTGGAATACTATAAAAAAGACATGCAAGCATCACTTGGAATTTAAGGTGGAAACTGTTAACATCCTCCCGTTTCTGGTGGTCTCCATTTTAAGCTGGAAATGTTTCAAGATACAAGCCAAGCCGGGGTGGCGGAATTGGTAGACGCAAGGGACTTAAAATCCCTCGAGGGAAACCTCGTGCCGGTTCGAGTCCGGCCCTCGGCACCA
>CAYYIR010000234.1:0-2928 GCA_964471995.1 uncultured Nitrospina sp.
TTGGAGTTGGCTGAAAATTCAGATGCCATTATTAGTGCTAGTCATGTTTATGCGGCAAAAATGCATGATGTTCGCTTCCGCCAAATGGAGAGCGGTCTTCCCGAAGAATATCAGGATGAAGAAGAACTCGAAAAGCAAAGAAACATCCACGATCAGTTGATTACGAAAGGTATGGAAGTAATCAGTGACTCCTACCTAGACGTTCCCAAAGCCAAGTGTGAAGAAAAAAATATACCCTTCGTTGGTAAATCTTTGGAGGGTCGTAACTGGACCGAGTTGGTTAGAGATATTAAGGAGTCTCCATATGATTTAGTTGTGATGGGTGCATTAGGACTGGGTGCTATCAAGGATAGCTTGATAGGCACGGTTGCCGAACGTGTGATTAGACGTTCGCAAAAAGACATGCTAATAGTCAAGCACTGTCCTGAAATTCACGATGATGTTCCCTCCAGTGGCAAGATAGTAGTTGCGGTTGATGGAAGTGGTCATTCCTTTGGTGGTTTGATGACAGGAATTGAAATGGCCAAGAAATTAAACCGCCCTTTGGAAATTATTTCGACATTTGATCCTTATTTCCACTATGCCATGTTCAATAGTCTTACGGGTGTTCTCTCTCGAGAAGCTTCTAAGGTTTTCAAGTTTGAACAACAGGAAAAACTTCACGAAGATATCATCGATAAGGGATTGGCTAAGATATACCAGGCGCATTTGGAAATTTCCCGTAAAGTTTGCGAAGAAGAAGAAATGGAGTGTACCATTCGCCTTTTAGATGGAAAAGTATTTGAAAAGGTTTTGCAATATGCCCGGGAAGAAAATCCTTATTTGCTGATCTTAGGACGTATTGGAGTTCACAGTGCACCGGATATGGATATTGGAGGGAATGCAGAGAACTTGCTGCGTTTGGTTCCCTGTAATGTTCTTCTTTCTAGTAAAGTTTTTAAGCCACCGATAGATTTGCAGGCGGAAGAGAGTATTGAGTGGACTGCAGAAGCTAAAGAGCGACTTAAGAAAATTCCTGGGTTTGTTAGACCGATGGCGACCTCAGCTATACTGCGTTATTCATTAGAGCGGGGGCACAGCATGATAACTTCTAGTGTAATTACGGAAGCAGTGCAGGAAATTTTACCTGCAGGTGCTATGCAGGCAATGTCTGCGATCGGTGAAAAAATGAGGAATGAAGGGATGGATCCTAATAACCCAGAGGGCCTGGGGATGTTGAAAGAAGAGATGGCAGAAGCCCATGCAGGTAAGCCTCCCGAAGAGATTACATTGAAATGCACTAGTTGCAATACTTTTTATAAAGGTGATGTTGTTAAATGTACAGTTTGTAATGCGGGGGCGGAGCGTCTACTTCCTGTTAATAAGGAAGAGTTTGAGGCAACGGAAGCAGAAGCTAAAAACTCCACTACATTCACAACATTGCCTGATGGTGTACAAGTATCTTGGACGCAGGAAGCATTGGATCGTCTCAACAGTTTCCCTCAAGGTCATTTAAGAAGAAAAGCCCACGCGCGTGTTGAAAAAAATGCTCGAGTTCAAAAGGTAAATAAAGTGACAGCTGCCTTCCTTGATAAAATCTTGAATGAAAAGATCGTGAAGGACGGGAATGGTAATGGAGCAAGTGAAGCTATTCCCGGGGACATTAGTAAAATTGGGGAAGCTCTTAATGCAGAAGATTTCAATTGGTCTCCCGAAGCTTTAGAACGTCTTGAAAAAGTTCCCCAGGGCTTCATGAGGGACAATACTCGGAACCGGGTCATGGCATGGTGCTCACAAAATGATATAAAAGATATTTCTTTAGAAGTTTGCGAAACAGGGATCAAAGAGTCTGTTAAAATGATGGAAGATGCTATAAAAAATGGTGCGACTCTTGAAGACTTTCTCCCTAAAAAGGAAGTAAAAGCATAATTGACCATTCCTTTAGAAAAATAATAAGCCCCTGTATATTAAATTTTATTTAATGTGCAGGGGCTTTTCTCTTAGTAAACGGTTTTCCTCTCTGTAGCATTGGATTCTCTATATGTCCTTCCAGTTATATAAAAGGCTTTTCTTTTATGTAAAACCATACATGGCTAGGATGTACCTTGCCATTTTCTTCTCAGTTATTGTCGGAGTTATTGCGACCTCTCCTGTTCCTATAATTCAAAAGACTTTCGATAGTATTTTTACTGAAAAAGATTACTTCATGTTAAAGGTTATTCCTTTGGCATTAGTTGTTTTGTATGTATTGAAAGCGATATTAATGTACGCTCAAAACCTGATTATGTTTGGTATTTCTTGGGAATTGGTTGTGCAATTCAGAGAGAAATTATTTTTACATATTCATCGTTTACCCTTCGGTTTTTTTGAAGACAATGAAACAGGGAAACTTATTTCTAGGATTAATAACGATGTGGCTATCATGCAGTCAACGGTAACTCGTTTATTGAAAGAATTTCTCCAAAACAGTGTTACGTTGATTGGCCTTATGATATGGGTATTTTATTTGAAATGGGATTGGGCACTCATGGCGCTAATTGCTTTTCCAGTAATGATTTTTCCCGTATCAAACATTGGGAGAAAGCTCAAAAAGTTTAGCCATAAAGGGCAAGAAATACTGGGTAATATTAATGCGACAATCTTAGAATCTTTTTCTGGGATAAAAATTGTCAGGGCATTTGGCTTAGAACCGCGTGAACTGAGTAAATTTAAAAACTATAATGATGATTATCTTAAAGTTATGAAAAAGAATGTCAAATATGTTGAAATGACATCTCCTTTTCTTGAAGTTTTAGGCGTAGCAAGCTCTGCATTTATTCTTTGGTATGGTGGATCCCAGGTTTTGAATGGGGAAATTAGTCAGGGAGCTTTTCTGGCCTTCATTGTGGCTTTGTTTATGATGTATACGCCGATCCGAATTCTTTTTAAAATTTTTGCAAGTGTTCAGAC
>CAYYIR010000235.1:0-2900 GCA_964471995.1 uncultured Nitrospina sp.
ACTTATGGATTTAAACCAGAATAGTCGAAACTTTCTACAGGGTCAAATGAAGAATTGATCAATTAGATCTTATTGTTCTGCCTGAACAAGTAGGTTTTGCAGTACTTGTGCTTGTGATGCCGTGGGATTCAGTTTCAGAGCTTCTTTTAAGTGCATGGCGGCGGGGGCTTTATCGTTTTTAAATTCGAGTAAAAGTTTGGCTAGGTTGAATCGCGCTTCCAATGATTTTGGGTTTTGTTTGACCGATTTTTCAAATTGCTGCAATGCTTCTTCATATTTTTTGGCATTGATGTGTGCAATGCCAGCCTGATTATGAGCACGTGCTTTATCTAGGTTAAACTCATGCGGCGGACCATTTACACGGCCTATGAAAAGCTTAGCAGAGATGTCGAATTCTTTGCTGGCTTTAATGGGTTTTCCGAGGCTGCCATAAAGGCTTGCAAGAGCATAGTGAGGTTCTGGTGCTCTAGGATTGATGCTGATTGCATCTTTAAATTTTCTTTCTGCATTGGTCATATCTCCTAGGTGTTTAAATGCGAGACCCATATTCTGGTGGAGATCGAAGTGTCTATAGTGAACCTTCAATAAACCATTGAGGGTTTTCAGAGCCTCGGGGTATTTTCCTTCCATTATGTAGTGAATACTCAAAGTTTTACCCACATCCACAAGGTGAGGGTTTTTTTTCAATGTATCTGCCCACAGGGATGAAGGCGCAGCATAAGCCTGATTTCTTTTTACTACTAGGGAGGAAAAGCTGATCCCGATTAAAAGGACTAGAGATACTCCCCAAAAAAGCTTGTTGCGGGTTTCTTTGAAAAATATTAGGTAAATGATTACCGCAAAAAAAAGGCAGAGCCCAAAATAGGGGAGATACAGGTTGCGTTCGCTGAACAAATGAGTTCGAGGCATGATAGAGTTGCTTGGTGCTAGAGTGATCAAAAACCATAAAACGGAAAAGGAAAGGACGGCAGATTTTAAATAAAATTTCTTGATTACCATGAACAACGCAACTGTTAAACCAAGCATAGACATCAGGAGCGGTCCCCACATCACTTGATTTCTAATATCGTATTCAAAGGCCAGGTTGATAGGAAAGAAAAATAGTTTTATAGGGAGCTTAAGAATATCTAATTGCACCAAAATTAAGGGGAAGTTGACTTTTTCTAGTAACCCACCAATTGCTACAAAAGCATGATGGGATTGCAGATAGATGAGTATTGCGACTATGGGAAAAAGTATGTAGAAGCCGGCTCGAGAGCGAAAAGCTGTCCAATTTTCTCCCTTCATAAAATATAAATCATAAAGCAATAAAATAACTGGCAAGGTTACGGCGGTTTCTTTACACAGTACAGCCAGAAAAAACATGAATAATGACAAGGCGTAAAAAATATAGTCAGGTATATTCTTAGAAGGCTTTTTCAATCCACCCAAAATAAACAAGAGTAGAGACAGGAGAAAAAACAAGGCGGCCATACCACCTGGTCTCCCTGAAATGTAGGTAATTGTCTCGGTTTGGACAGGGTGCAGACCAAAGAGAAAAGCAGTTGTTGTCGCAATTATTAATGCGCCTTTTTCTCCCCACTCGGTGGCGTTCTTGATAGTCAGGGATACGGTTGTAAAAACCAGTATCACGGTAAAAATATGAATAAGGATGTTGAAAAGGTGGTAGCCAAAAGGGTTTTCTTGACTCCATTTATAATTTAAGGCAAAAGATAAAAGGCTGATTTGTCGTAAAGTGATCTTTTCTAGTAACCCTGTATCTGGAACCAAATTCAAATAATATGCAGGATTATCGATTTCCAAATTTAGCAATATATGTCTTTCATCATCGCTTTGAAAAGGGGTCTTGAGTCCGTTGGCGTAGACCAAGAATAAGATTCCGGTAAGGACCAGTAGAAAAAGAGTTGTTTTGAGTCGAGCCTGAGTCAGGGCCACATTTTCTCCTGATTTGGAAATGTTTTAATTTAGAACGGCATTTTCAGGGATATTTTAAGCTATTTTCTTGCAAAAGCGGTTAAAATGAAACCGATTTTTCTGGGTTTCGTTAAAGCAGGCGATTTTTTATGTCGTTAAGCTAATGTTGTTTTGTAAACATAAGGTCATTTAACCGAAAACTCTCTTCATGCCTGTAAATCGTCCTAAACATTTAATGGTTATCGGAGGTGGTGTCTTTCAGGTGCCCGCCATTAAAACTGCCAAGTCGATGGGACTTAAAGTGGTGGTGACTGATTACAACCCTGAATCGGAAGGCATGCTGCTGGCAGATTTTCCTATCGAAGTCAGTACCCGTAATATCAATCTTACTGTCAATACTGCAAAGCAATTTCATATGTCCTGTCCTTTAGACGGTGTTATGACGGTAGGTACTGATGCGTCCCAAACTGTTGCGGCTGTTGCTGATGCTTTGAATCTTCCAGGTATTCCTTTTGAAGTGGCCGAAAGAGCGACAGACAAGATTAAAATGCGACAGGTTTTACAGGAAAAGGGTGTTCCGGTTCCGCAGTTTCGTTCTGTTTGGACTTTGGATGAAGGCCGTGAAGCTCTGAATTCCATGACACTCCCGCTGGTTATTAAACCTTGCGACAATATGGGTGCGCGGGGTGTCCGTAAAATTGAACGTTCTGACGATTTAATTCCAGCTTTTCGTGAAGCTAAGGAAGCTTCTATCAGTGGCAAGCTAGTGGTGGAAGAGTTTATGGAAGGCCCGGAGTTGAGTTTAGATGCATTGATTTATGATAATGAGATTTTTATAACGGGTGTTGCAGATCGAATCATTGAACATTCACCTTATTTTGTTGAAGTTGGCCATACAATTCCATCGAGCTTGCCCGAAGGGAAGATCAAAGAAGCTATCGAAGTTTTCAAACAGGCGATACGTGCCTTGGGTATCAACACCGGAG
>CAYYIR010000236.1:0-2898 GCA_964471995.1 uncultured Nitrospina sp.
AAATTTTAATAAATATCATGTCATTTAAACAAATCTTTGGGCAAGAACAACCAAAGCAAATCATAAAAAATGCGCTCCAAAACAACAGCCTTGCACAGGCCTACTTGTTTTATGGACAGGAAAGCATTGGCAAAAAGCTAATCGCATTCGAATTGGCAAAAACCTTAAACTGTACCACACTGTTTAGTGGAGAAGCTTGTGACGAATGTTCTTCTTGTAAAAAAATTGAAAACAGAACTCACCCTGATTTTTTTTACATAGAACCGACTAAAACCACACCTACGGCTCGCGAAGCGGCAATAAAAATTGAAGTGATCCGTGGGTTGCAAAGAAAGCTTGCTTTCCAACCTTATGAAGGAAAAGTAAAGGTAGCAGTGATCGATGACGCCGACCTAATGAATTTACAAGCTGCCAATTCTTTTTTAAAAACTCTTGAAGAACCCCCAAGCGCCACAATAATAATTTTAATCTCTTCTCATCCGTTTAAGTTACTACCTACTCTACTATCCCGATGCCAGACAATTCTATTCCAATCGCTAACCCCTGAAAATATAAAAAAGATACTAAAAGAAAAAATAAACGAAGAGATGATTGAGGAAAATACTCTTGATTTTCGTGCTCTTAGATCTCGCGGAAATGTAAATAGAGCCCTAAAGGACAATATCGAAGACATCGTCAATATACGCAGGGAAATGGTGAATCTTTTGGAAATCATATCCTTTGAACGAATGGATATAGTATTCTCCCATGCAAAATCTTGGGCGCGGCAAACGGATCAATGGGAAACTATTTTCAATGAGTTGATGGAATTGTTACGTGACCTCGCTTTTTTTCGATCTGGATGTAGCGAATCAGATATTTTCAATGGAGATATAGCAAAAACTTTAAAACCTCTAGCTTTGAAAAGAAGTTTGAAGTCATGGCTTGAGATGTTTAATTCAGTGCATACTACCCAAAAGGCATTATCAGGAAATGCAAATGCCCAGCTTTTTTTTGAAAACATGCTTATAGATTTCTGCGAAGCCGCTTAAATACAATGAACTCATCACTTGAAAAAACAAAAAACCCACAAAATTCTACAAACGAACCTAAGTTTTTAATAGGAATTCGCATTAACAATCAAATCAAATCCCAACCATATGACCCAAAAGGTTTAAACCTTAGGGTGGGAACATCAGTCATAGTGAATACCAAAGAAGGTCTTAAGATGGGCCTTGTTGCATCAAACAAAGTTATAAATTTTCGTAAAGGTATAGGCGAAAAATTTTATCAAGTACTTCGCATTGCTAATGCAAATGATTTTCAAGCTGAGAATCGGCGAAAAAAAACGGAAGAAAATGCTAAGGTATTATGTTCGAAAAAAATTTTTGAACTAAAATTACCTATGAATTTAAGCCGAGTTGTTCATCAACCTCATATGAATAAAACCATTTTCTTTTTCACTGCCGAAGGAAGAGTAGATTTTCGACAACTCATTCGTGATCTCGCTTCAAATCTTCGACATAGAATAGAAATGAAACAGGTGGGCGTGAGAGATGAATCAAAAGTTATAGGAGGGTTTGGAATTTGTGGCGAAACATTATGTTGTTCATCTTGGCTTCCTTCCTTCACTCCTGTTACCATTAAAATGGCTAAAAACCAAGGATTACCATTAAACCCAAGCAAGATATCTGGAGTTTGCGGCAGATTGATGTGTTGTCTCCAATACGAACATGATACTTACAAAGAATTAATTAAAGAACTACCCAAGCCTGGAAGTCATTTGCAAACTCCTGACGGCCCCGGTAAAACCCTGAACAATGAAATCATCAATCAAAAAGTTGTTGTCCTTCTCGATGATGGGACCCGCATGACGTACCATAAAGACGAACTGACAACAAAACCAACTTGAACTAAATCTCCTATAATCTAAAAATAGCAAAATGACCGAGAAAAAGTTTTACATTACCACCCCTATTTATTATGTGAACGATGTTCCACACATCGGCCACGCCTATACAACTATAGCTGCAGACGTTGTCGCACGTTTTAAACGACTGGAGGAATATGAAGTTTTTTTCCTAACAGGAACCGATGAGCATGGGCAAAAAGTCCAACAGGCAGCAGAAAACTCAAAACTCACACCTCAGGAACATGTTGACAAGCTTCACCAGCGATTCAAAGAATTGTGGTTAAAGCTTAATATTTCAAATAGCGATTTCATACGCACCACAGAAGAACGCCATAAAGTAGTTGTATCTAATATTCTCCAAACACTTTTTGATAGAGACGAAATTTATCGCGACAGCTATGAAGGCTGGTATTGCACCCCTTGCGAAAGATTCTGGACAGAAAAAGATTTACAAGAAAACAATTGCCCTGAATGCCAACGCAAAGTGGAAAAAATAAAAGAGTATAATTATTTTTTCCGCATGAGCAAGTATCAACAATGGCTTGTTGAAAAAATAAAAAACGAACCTCATTTCATCCTTCCCGTATCACGAAGAAATGAAGTGTTAGGTTTTCTAGACAAACCCTTGGAAGACCTTTGCATATCCCGCCCCAAGTCACGACTTCCCTGGGGAATTCCTCTGCCCTTCGATGAAGAATATGTAACTTACGTTTGGTTTGATGCACTCATAAACTATATCTCAGTCCACGGTTCTTTAGCTGAAATCAAAAACAGCAGTTACTGGCCTGCTGACCACAATATGGTGGGAAAAGATATTCTAACCACGCATGCAGTTTATTGGTCGACCATGTTGAAAGCAATTGGCTTGGAACCACCGAAAAATATTTTTGCTCACGGATGGTGGACCGTGAATGGACAAAAGATGTCTAAATCCCTGCACAATGTGGTCGAGCCCAATCAACTTGCGGACCAATTTGGGGTCGATGTAATCCGTTACTTCCTTTTAA
>CAYYIR010000237.1:0-2898 GCA_964471995.1 uncultured Nitrospina sp.
GATAAACCAGTCGAGATGGATCGCCGGTGGGTATCAAACTATCAACACTGGTATCAACCTGCAGTCTTAGCATGCCTGTTCCGGTAACTAATGTAACCAATAAAACAAACAGCGCCACAAGGGCACGGCGCTTATAACCTAGCATGTATATTTGTTCTATCACTCTGCGGTTTCCTGTGATTCTAATGGACTGTCTGCATTCAAATCTTCAGCGGGTTTAATCTGCGGATAATTCTCATATAACCATTCAGCATTAAATATTTCTTCAGGAACATAATCATGCGAAAAAATACGGCGGGATATCTTGATTAGTGATAGGTGTTGATCTTTTTTATTTTCCATTAGGATCATATTAGCGCGCAACATATCTTTATCTACCACCTTAAGATCATGGTGACTCTGAATACGGGCAATGCGACCATGCTTATCGAAATGATGTGTCAGAGTGATGAACAAATTATCCTGTTGGATATAGTGGCGCCGCAGGGCTTTTCCTTTAGGTAATGGATCGCTGGTCCGATATACATCAATAACAAAATACTTAACTGAATCCACCTCTTTGTCTTCACCGCGTATGTAGTGATGATTGGATACAATTTCACCAGTCAAGTTTTCTACTGAAAAATCGGTTCCAAGAAAGTTGTCGCCATTTTCATCGCCAGCACTTTCCAGAAGCTGCTTTCCATAAGCCGGCAGATAAATATATTTACTGGTTTTTCCATTAGGGTCACGGTGGGCTAACAGGGCAACCCCCTTAACTTCTTGGGGAGAATCAAACAATAGGAGAAATCTCACCGAACCATTCTCTTCTACCCTTGAATATCGTCGAGCCTTACGTGTATCACGATCCCCATTCCTATCAACCATGATCAAGGATTGCTCCTCATAAATATAGGGAAATTGCTGATGCCGTCTGTCAACTTCTTCCATAATTTCAGCGCCGGGTGCGTGACTGCTGTCGAGTCCGATGCATTCCTGTGAGTGCAAACAAAAAGTTGCGAGCGCGAGTAAAAACCCTAGAGGATTATGAAATAATAGTTTCATTTTTATTTATTACGGTACTCATGTTTCCTGTGTGGCGATTGTATTTGCAATGCGCTCGCACAGGTCCCCATATAATTGGCGCATGACGGATACCATTTGCTCATAATTTCCTTTTTTAATGGCTTTCTCGCCTTGAATTTTTGCGCTGAACACACCCAAAGGTTTTGATTTGTTCCTGCTGGAAAGTTGCCAGCGTGCCACCAGTTTTACCTTGTTGTTACTTTCCAATTCGAATTGTTCAATATGAATTTGAACCCGATAGTCAGGTAATGACGCGGAACGGTTTAAGGGGGTTCCTATGTCAAGTGTAGACAATAATTGTGAAAGGTTTCTTGACATGGTACGCAAAAGGTTTTTGCGCAAGTTTTCTCCCCATTGATGAGTTTCTGAAAAATCCAATTGGCTTTTGCTTAATCGCTTTGCAATATGAAAACGTTCCAGATATTGAGGGATATGCAAACTTATGATCTCTATACTTAAAGGTTTATCTGTTTTAAAAGATGAACTTGGGTATTCTGCCGGATCAATTAGATAATAACGAATTGGAACCATAGACCTGGAACCCAGACAGCTGGTCATCAAACAGGCTAAAAATAATGAGATAATTATTTTATATTGAAGGCTCCTCATATAATTATTCTCCTTTTGTATTTCGATCTTTACCAAAAATTAGTTCCTGAGGATTACGTTCAAGGGTTTCAATCAATGAGCGTATAGCTCGCGCAGTTTCTTCAAACTCATTTGTTAATTCAATCAGATTGTATTGAATGGGCGAATTCGGTTCCATTACTCTGGAGGTTTTATCCAAAGTTTTGCTTAAGCTGTCTAAAGCATGATGTCCAGCATCGATGGCCTCCTTTATGTTGGAATTATCTACTTTCATTAAGATGCTCTTGAAGCTTTTCAAAGAAACCCGCATATCTTCTATTGCTTGAGTAACACTGGGCGACGCAATGAGCTCGTTTGCTTTTTTAGTGATATTAATTGCAGTATCTACGGCTTGATTTGCTTTTCGTATTGTTTGTTTTGATTCAATAATTATTTCATCTACATTGCTAAATGTTTTGGTTGCAGTAGCAACTAGATTTGAATCATCTAGTTTTTGAGTTATATTCTTAAGATTTTCCAAGGTAATGCGAATATCTTCTATAGCTTTGCTAATGTCAGGGTTCGTAATAAGAGTATTAGTATTATTAATGAATTTATCAGTACTACTTAATGTTTGATCAATAATACGTATTGTTTTACTAGTACTGTTTATGATTTTATCTGCATTATGAATAACTTTGTTGGCACTATCGAATGTTTGAGTAGCACTATTTATTACTTTATCTACATTATGAATGGCTTTGTCAGCACTATCGAATGTTTGAGTAGCACTGGCAATTAAATTAGAGTTGTCTAACTTTTGGGTAATATTTTTGAAGTTTTCCAGTGCAACGCGAACATCTTCTATGGCTTCTTTTATGCCAGGGGTTTCAATAAGCGTATTTGCAGTATTAATTGCTTTGTCAGCACTATGTATTGTCTTATTGGCAGTTTTAATGGTATCTACTAATACTGATGTGACTTCTTCAATATCTACAGCATTAAGCTTAGCCAATAGTTCCTCAATAGATTCGGTTATAGCACCAAAATTCGATGTTGGAAGCGTTGGTAACTCAGGGTATTTTGTATTGCTGCCAATTAAATTTAAAGGTGATCCAGGATGCATATCTAGTTCAACAAATAACTGATTTGTTAGAAGACTACCGGTTTGTAGTCGTGCCCTTAATCCGCGTTCAACAAGCTTATTAAGCGTTTCATGAGAAGTCCCTTCATCTTGAATTCCCCGCTCAATAATTCTTTGAGGTT
>CAYYIR010000238.1:0-2890 GCA_964471995.1 uncultured Nitrospina sp.
CCTGACGTTTGGCTTCCAACTCCCGCTTTTCAGCTAAGCTTTGGTAGCCAGTACCTAGGCGAATATTTTTCACAATATCTGATCGAACTGTTGAGGCATACTTTGCATCAACCCCTTCAGAAGAAAACCCAACCCCCTCAAAAACTGTCTTATTTTCTCGTGTGTAGTAAATAGTGAAATAGAGGTCAGATTTTCCTTTATGCTTTCTGGTGGGTGATTTTTTAACTCTGACACCTATATATTTTGTTTTCTGGTAATTTTCCACAGGTCAAGTATAGGTCAAGTTTTTTTGTGGTGGTATGTTTGTTATTAGTGGTCGATCTCTATACAGAAAAGCACCAATAGCACCTATTATATAACAATTTATGGTGTTTTGCATACAATTCGGGTAACATAAGTGGGGAGATTTAAAAAGCCAAAAAACAGGATAAAATGGATTCCTAATCCGTAGGTCAGGCGTTCGAATCGCCTCGGGGGCACCATATAAAATAAGGGGTTAAGCCATCTAATTGGTTTAACCCCGTTTTTTATTGTTTTCCTTGCTAATCCACACCCAAGCAAATAATATGCACTCGCTCTTTACCAATCTTAGGGTAGAAGAGTTTTTGGCCTAATCTTAATATCTAAAAATAATGAAATCCCTCTCCCGTAAAAAAAGAGTTGGTAGGCCTAAAACCGGCAAGTCAAAAAACTCCCTCTCCCCACCCCTTTACAGGAGGGGATTGTTGTTCTCGCTTTTTTTTATATCCGGTTTTTGTGGACTGCTTTATCAGATTATCTGGATGCGTATCGCCTTCATTTCGTTCGGCATCATTTTGCCAGTGGTATCTGTTGTCATATCTGTTTTTATGTTCGGCCTGTCCATGGGTTCCTGGATGGGTGGAAAAATTCTTCCTTACCTCAAAAATAAAACCAAAAAATCAGCCCTTCTATTTTATGCATTGGCTGAGATCGTCATCGGGTTTGGCGCATTTGTGGTTCCTCAATTATTCCATTTAGGTGAAAGTTTATTGCTTCCGCTAGGAGGAATGGATTCAGCGGAGTACCTCTTGTTTTCTGCATTGGTACTGGGTGTTTCTCTCTTACCTTGGTGTTTGGTCATGGGGGTTACATTTCCTTTCATGATGGATTTTGTGAGAGAGTTAAAGTGGCGCGAAAAAACCAGCTTCAGCTTTCTATATGTTGCTAACAGCTTAGGGGCCATGGTTGGCACAGTAATCACGGCGGTTTTCCTGGTCGAATTGCTTGGTTTTTCCGCTAGTCTTATGGTGGGTGCAGTCTTAAACTTTTCTATTGCGGCTATCTGTCTGGGAATCTCAATAAAATATTCTGCTAAATTAGATCCTGATTTACCCGCCGTTAAGCAACCAATCTCTACCAACCTGCATCAGGAAATTGTCGCCGATAAACTGACTTACCTGATTCTTTTCGTAACCGGATTGTGTTCTCTGGCCATGGAGGTAACCTGGGTGAGAGGATTTACACCCGTTTTTGGAACAACCATATATTCCTTTGCCTGGATTCTTGCCGTATATCTATTGGCCACCGTTCTTGGTTCGCAGTGGTATCGAAGAGACTCAGCACAGAAAAAAACTTTCACCACTGCACAATTGACAGGCTCATGTTTCCTGTTTGCTTTTTTTCCTATTATTTTGAGTGATCCGTATCTAAAACCCAATGAGCTAACTTTACTGGCAAGCCTTTTCCCCATTTGTCTTGCTTTTGGTTATTTAACCCCAAAAATGATAGACCAATATTCATTGGGCAATCCCAGGCAGGCAGGACGTGCCTATGCAATCAATATATTTGGAGGAATTATAGGGCCATTATTTGCAAGCTACCTCTTGCTTCCTGAGTTCGGTTCAAAATTAACCTTGGTTATTTTAGGGACTTTTTTAGGAGCATTATTTTTCTTTTGTATTATCTGGCTAAAAACCTCCCAGCAACTCAGGTGGACTCTTGGTTTAACGGGAACTATTTGTATCTTCGTATCAATTTTATTTACGGGAAGCTTTGAAGACCCAAGTTTACATGGAAAAAACACCCTAGTGTTGAGAGACCATGTTGCCACAGTTACGGGCACCCCAAACGGGTTTTTATTAATAAATGGAATAGGGATTACAAATGTGACTCCCATCACCAAAATGATGGTGCATATACCTCTTGCAATAAAAAAGGAAAAACCGAAATCAGGACTGGTCATCGCTATGGGGATAGGGACCTCATTGAGGTCAATGGCTAGTTGGGGAGTTCAGACGAAATGCGTAGAATTGGTTCCCAGTGTAGTCAAGGCAATGCCTTATTTTCATAAAGACGCTAAATCGGTTTTAAGCCAGCCTAATGTAGAAGTCATCGTTGATGATGGACGAAGATTCTTGAAAAGAACCCGTGAAAAATTTGATGTCATAGTTATTGATCCTCCTCCTCCCGTTGAAAGTGCTAGTACAAGTCTGCTTCATTCCAAAGAGTTTAATACGATTGTAGCGAGTCGATTGAGTGAAGGTGGAATTTTTCAGCACTGGTTTCCATCTGGAGAAGAAAAAATCCTGAATGCTATGATGCGTTCTTTGGTAGAGGTTTTCCCTCATATAAGAACTTATAAATCTTTAGAAGGAATAGGCTTCCATATATTTGCTTCAATGAGTCCATTTGAAATGCCCACTGCGGAAGAAATGATATCCCGCCTTCCTGCAAATGCAAAACGTGACCTGATGGAATGGGAAACGAAAATGGATATCAAAGACTATATAAATTTAACCTTAAAACGTGAACTTCCAGTGAGTTTGTTAATGAATCAGGTGGATCATTCGGTATATATCTCTGACGACCATCCATTTAACGAATATTTTTTGCTCCGCAGGTTTCGCGATAAGCGTTCAGGAGTTTTTCG
>CAYYIR010000239.1:0-2886 GCA_964471995.1 uncultured Nitrospina sp.
AAGGCTCACCTAAAGAAAAAGAAGACTTTTTAACCCGTTTTAATCAAGTAATTGGTAATCACACTTTAATCTCAGACCTTCGTCGCGTGGATGTAAGAGACGAAGGGGTAGAAGCCACTTATTTCATAGATGTTGAAAACCCCGATAACTTGTCAATTCTAGTAGATAATTTGCAAAAGTCATTTCCCGGAATTGGTGTGACTTTTATTGATCAAAACCAGATGCCCAGTGTTTGATGATAATTACCAATAAAGGCAGTAGTTTAAAAAGTAAAAGCTCTGGCTATGTAAAAGTAAAGAATTTTCTTTCAAGGTTTAAGTTTAAATTCATACCCATAAAGTATCCCACCAGAACCATTGTTTTTGCCTGTGTGTTGTCTATTATTATTTGGACAACATTTCTCACTTACATTATTTATCGCAACACGTCAAAGCCGATGGTTATTGAGTTGGCTGAGGTTATTGGGATTAAAGCAACGCATAAAAAAAAGAAAAGTTTAGAATCTATTGAAGCTGTAATCTCAGCCCCGATTAACTGGGTTAAGGCAAGGTTTTTAGCTCCAAAAGTATCGCAACTCCACATTGACATTAAATTTGATCAGTTCCAAAAAATTCAGCAGATACGAGATAAGGCGATAGCAGAACGCCAGCTAACACAGGGCCTTAATGATTATGTTCCTGCTAAAATACGAATTGGAGAACGCGCTGTAAAAGTCAAAATGCGGTTAAAAGGAGATGGTATCGATCATCTTCGTGGTGACAAGTGGTCATTCAGAATTCATGTGAAAGGAAAAGACCACCTATTTGGAATGCGTCGTTTTTCAATTCAAAGTCCTGCTACAAGAAATTTTGAATCCGAAACGCTTTTTTTTGAAGCTCTGAGACGAGAAGGGTTATTAGCACTCCGGTATTTTTTTTCTGAAGTTATTATAAATGGTAAAAACATCGGTCTCATGGCAGTCGAAGAACACTTCTCGAAAGAGTTACTGGAATCTCAGGGGCGCAGAGAAGGCGTTATTATGAAGTTTAATGAATACTTGTATCATGAGGAGTTGAATGGCTCAAATGGTCTGTTTCCCATACTGGCAAATTATAAAAATGTTGATATTCAGGCGTTCAGGAAGAAAAGAATCTCAAGCTCGAAGACATTGTCTTCTCAATTAGAGTTAGCAAGAGGTCGCATGCGAAGCTTTCAATTGGGGGAAGTTTCTGCCTCAGAGATATTTGACCCTGAAACAATGGGGCGTTTCATTGCATTATGCGATCTATGGGGAGCTTGGCATACAATTCAATGGCATAACCTGCGGTTATATTTCAACCCCATAACAACAAAATTAGAGCCTATTGCTTATGATGCAACGGTTAAAGAATCCAGAAATCATTTCCCCGCAGGTTATTCTTTAGCATCAGATATTTTAAATGACGAATCTATATTAGCTAGTTATAAAAGAAATATTGCAAGAATTGTCGAGAAAACTAAAAATGGACGTTTTTTGGCGTGGGCAAAACCATTTCAAGAGAAACAGTTGAAAATATTGCATAACGATTATCCTTTTTACTCAGGTTTGAACCTTGATGAGCTGGCTAATAGGATGCAGCAAAGAGGCCGCCAGGTCGAAAATTATGGTGACCGCTATGAATTTATTTTAAGAGCTTATGCCTTTGAAAACAGGGGGAACTTGTATTTAGAATTGGAAAACTATTTACCCGAGACTGTGATGGTATCTAATATTACATTAGTTGATAATAATGGACGCCACCCCGTAATTTTAAAATCCTCTTCTATTAATAAATACCCTTTCAGAGTAGCCTCAACAAAATCGGGGTCTACTCCTGTCTCAAGTATTTTTGAAATTGGAGCAGTTTCTAAAGACACAGAATATTACCTAGAAATATCAGCCCATATATTAGGTCAAGATAATTCATCAAGAATCATTAAATCCATCCCTTATCACCCTGTATTAAAGAAATTAATTATCCCCGAAGAACCTATAAGTAAATTGCTAGCAAGGTTTACTTTTCTTGAATATGATAAAAAAGAAAATGTAATAAATATTAAGCCAGGAAAGTGGAATATTAACCGCTGGATAACAATTCCTAAGGAAACAGTTTTGACAGTTGGTGGAAATACAGAGCTTAGTTTTGCTCCTTCTACTGGACTTATTTCATATGGACCCGTCACTATGAAGGGAAGCAGAGGACTCCCTATTATATTCAAGGGATTAGGCTCTCTTAAGGAAAAACAGCCTTGGCAGGGAATTGTTATTTTAAATAGCAAAAAACCTTCTCGATGGTCTCATGTCCAAATAAATAACACATCAGGAATCAATAAGAATGGCTGGGCTTTATCAGGTGGAGTTAATTTTTACGAATCAGATATAAAAATGGATCATGTTAATTTTATTGGTAATAGATCTGAAGATGCTCTGAACATTGTAAGATCCAAGTTCGATCTGAAAAGTGTAACAATTAAAAACACAACGTCAGATGGATTTGATTCGGATTTCTCTAGTGGAACTATAGAAAACAGCAGATTTGTAAACATTGGTTCTCAGAGTGGAGGAGATGGTATTGATGTCAGTGGATCGGAAGTCACGGTTACAAATAGCTATTTTGAAAATATCTCTGATAAGGGTATTTCCGTTGGGGAAAACAGTAATCTTAAGGCAACCAATATTGACATTAAAAATGCGGATATTGGTATCGCGAGTAAAGATGGATCTCTATTATTCATATCTGATTCAAAATTTTCAGAAATTAGGAAATCTGGACTTATGTCCTATATTAAGAAACCGGAATACGAATCATCAGAGATTATAGCTAAAAACATTACAATAGAGTCAACAGGTGATAAGTTTATCTCTCAAAATGGAAGTAAAATTACTAT
>CAYYIR010000240.1:0-2875 GCA_964471995.1 uncultured Nitrospina sp.
ATAAGAGCAAGATTGTAAAAAGACAAAAAAAACAGCCGACCAGGGAGTGGTCGGCTGTTTATACTAGGGTAAGAACCTAACTCGCTTATTAAGCCCTTACTAAGAAAATCTTAGTTACAAGAAACTGTTACTGCGTTGGTACCCGTGTTGGTGATTGTAACTAATCCGCTGATATCACCAATTGAATCGCCACGGCTGAATGCTTTCTGAGAGGTCAGGGTTACTTTATGTTTACCCATGCCGCCTCTTTGAGGTAAACCGGTACGCCCACCATCAGTTCCGTTAACACTATTGTTATCATCGTTCGGTCCCAATGTTACAGGAATAGTTGTGAAATTTTTAGATTTCCAAATCACCACATTTGCACCGCCACGATCATTGTTGGTGTAGCCAAATTTATCACTAGACTTGTTAGCAGGACCTGCGTTTTCCAAAGTAATGCTTTTTGCGTCGTTACATTTGGTCATTCCACCAGGAGCTACGCTACCTGCGTTAGCTGTCAGCGCGAAACCCGCGATGAAAGCAACCGTTAGAGCAAAAATCTTTTTCATAATCCCTCTCCTTTGCGTTAAAAAAACACTATTAAAAGAACACTGAAACAATCGCGTTTTATAGAGCTTTTCAATTTCTTTCTTGAGGGGATTTTAATTGATCAGCCCCCAGCGTATATATAGGCATGTTACTGTTTTTTTAGTAGGCTAAAATCCATAAGATTAAAGAAATTTTCTTATATAATAAATAAGTGTTTATCCTACATAAAATTAGGAAAAAGATGGTGTGGGTGGGAATTGAGGGAGATAAATAGCAGGTTTTAACGCTAACGAGCTTGCTATTGAAGCAGCCGGTTCGAAATAGCGTAATGGATTAATTCTGCATTTTTTTTCATTTGCATTTTTTCTAGAATGCGTGATCGATGTGTACTAATTGTTTTTACGCTCAAAGACAATTTTTTTCCTATTTCTGTAGGGGATTCCCCTTCCGCAAGCATCATAAAAACCTGATGTTCGCGATCCGAAAGGTTTTCATGTAAAGGTCGATCGGTTTTTCCAAAATCAAATGCCAGCTTTTCGGTAATTTCTGGACTAGCAAACTTACCGCCATTCGCGACTTTACGAACAGCCGCATAAATATCATCGGTACTACTTTCTTTATGTATAAAACCTGACGCACCCGCTTTAAAAAATCGTACAGCATAATGTTCTTCCGGATAAACCGTTAAAACTAAAACCGGTAGTTTGGGTTGTTCTTCACGAATTTGTTTTAAAAGGTCCAATCCATGTTTACCAGGCATGGCAACATCCATAAGAGCAACGCTTATATCCAATCCTGAAATTTTCTTTAAAAGGTCATCCCCATTTTCTGCTTCTGCAACTACTTCAATATCAGAGGTTTCCGAAAAAGCATTTTTTAATCCTCTGCGAAATAGCGGGTGGTCATCCGCGATAATTACTTTAATTTTTTCCTTCGTTTTTACCATTTCCATCCCTTTTGATGTTTATAGTTACCATGGTACCTCCGTGATCGGTAGCATTTATTTGCACATTACCTCCCCACACCATAGCGCGTTCTCGCATTCCAAGCAAACCTAATGACCGCAAACTTTGAATTTGCTCTTTTGTTATTCCACATCCGTTATCCTTAACTTCCAAGTTAATATTTTCTTTGCTGGTGTATAGCTTGGCATTTACCTTCGTTGCCTGGGAATGGCGAGCAATGTTTGTTAAGGTTTCCTGAAATATTCTAAAAAGAGTTGTTGATCTTTCAAGGTCCATTTCGTCACCACTCGTTTGATTGAGAAACTGGCAGTGAATTCCGGTTCGGTTCTTAAACTCCTTAACTTGCCACTCAATAGCTTCAGGCAGACCGAGGTCATCCAAAATAGGTGGGCGCAAGTCCATCGCAATTCTTTTCACAGATTGAATTGCTTCGTCACTCATATCTAGCAACTGTTGGGTGGATTTATGGGTTATCGGATTATGATCAGCAAGCTTTTTATCCAATAATGAAAGCTCAAGCTTGATAGTCGTCAAAAGCTGACTAAGGTGATCGTGCACTTCTCTCGCAGTACGAGTTCTTTCTTCCTCACGAACTTCTTGTAATCGATGATAAAGGTTACGCAACTGTTCTTGAGATACATCGCTTTGGTCCTGCGCTTCTTTTCTTTCAAGCACTCTACCCAATTGAGTTCCAATTTGACCCATGATTGCTAGGATTTCCTCATCAGGTTCGGCAGCTTTTGTCGAAAAAAATTCCATCACACCGACCACCTCAGGACCTACCAAAATCGGAAAACCAAACCCTGCTTTGACCCCAATATCTTTTACCTGCTTGGCACGAGGGAAATTGGGGTCTTTGGTAACATCAATAATCCATTCCGGTTCTCCACTAGCAAGTACCCGACCTGGAAGACCTACACCAATTTCCAAGGGAGTATCAACCGTAATTTTCTGAAACACATCAAACTTACCTGGATCCCGCACATGCCATATTCCAGTAGGTATGAGTCTGGTTGCAGTTTTATCTTCGGTTAAATAAAGATGCCCCAAAGGCCAGCCTGCAAACTTACACACTCTCTCTATACAAAAAGTCAACGTATCATCAATAGCTCGAGTTTCGTTAGCAGCCATGGCAATAGCCTCTACCAGTTTTGCGCTTTTTACCTCATTGTTTAAACGTTTATTAGAATCACGTAATTCTGTAGTTCGATCTTGCACACGAGCTTCCAAGAAATTTCGAGCAGCTGTAAGTTTTTCATCTGCGTTATTTTTCAGTAGACACAAAATAGCCGCTAAACAAATTGTGAAAAAAGCTAGAACCCTATTTGTAATAACATTGGTTAATTCTCCTCCCGGTGGGGAAAAGAAATACCCTAGGA
>CAYYIR010000241.1:0-2872 GCA_964471995.1 uncultured Nitrospina sp.
TAAATATAGTGAGCTTGTGCGCATTATGGTTAAGGAAGATCTTCTTCACAAAGGTTTGGACCCTTCCGAATTTATGACTTCTCCAGATTCCCAAGCCTGACAGTTTGAGGAATTAGAAGAATCTCAAAAACCCATTGGCACTTAAGCGATTAACCAGAATAGGCTTACTCTCTAACTTTTGGAGTACCTTCTTAAATCTGCTTCCACCATATCAGCTATCAAGCCGTCTATATCATACTTACGATCCCAGCCAAGCTCTGTTTTTGCTTTAGTGGAATCACCAACCAACTGATCAGCTTCTGCTGGTCTCTGATAAGCTTTGTCGGTGGTAACGATTAGTTTGTTATTCCTTTTATCACAACAGTCATCGTCTTTCCAATATGCTGGTATTGAAAGATAGGCTAATGTCTTGTCGACAAATTGTCTGACGGTATTAGTTTTGCCTGTTGCTAATATGTATTCTTGCGGTTGATCGGCATTTAAAGCCAACTGCATGCCTTCAACAAAATCCTCTGCATGGCCCCAATCTCTTTGGGCTTCTAAATTACCTAATACAATGGGTTTGCGTTCTCTCAACCATAAAGCAATACCTTTTGTAATCTTTCTTGTTACATATCTCTCTCCTCTCATTGGTGATTCATGATTGAAAAGAATGCCACAACAAGCAAACATATTGTACGTCTCTCTATAATTAATCGTAGTATGGTGAGCATATAGTTTCGCCTCCGCATACGGGCTACATGGATGAAAAGGAGTGGACTCGGTTTGTGGAACCTCCTTCGCCCTGCCAAAAAGATCACTGGTCGAGGCCTGAAAAAATTTAATCTTTGGATTAATTTGACGAATACTTTCCAATAACCTTAGGACACCAAGACCATCAACCAACGTAGCAAGCTTGGGTTTCTCGAACGATAAGGTACCAATAAATTGAGCGGCTAGATTATAAACTTCATCAGGTTCTGTTTTTTCTATAGCGTTCCGTATACTTTTCTGGTCTATCAGGTCCAGATCTACAAATTCAATGTTATCTGTAATGCCCATTTCATCAAGGCGCCAATGCTTAAGTGGTGTGTTTCTATGTTGACCACCAAAAACCCTATAACCTTTTTCTAATAATGATTTCGCTAAGTAGCATCCATCTTGACCATTTACACCTGTCACCAACGCTTTTTTACCCATGCTTCTACAAACCCCTATAATTTGCTGTGTACTTTTTTTATTGTTTCGTGAACAAGATCAATATTTTCTTTCAAATCTTTAATATCGTTGCCAATAAATAAACCATTGTCATGGATTTGATTTGCGCTCTCATAATTGCCATTACTTATAAAGTTCAAGTACTCAATCACAGGATTTTTCATAAAATTTCCTGCAACAATTGGTCTGCATTCTATGCCTTTTGATTCCAAATTTTTTACGACCTGATTTCTTTGGCCTGCCAGTTTATTTTCTAATACCATTGAAAAACCGAACCAGCTGGATTCTCCAATTTCTTTTTGTGTGGAAACAGGAAGATCTGCAAATCTTTCATTAAAGTATTTGGCATTTTTTAATCTTTTTTGTCTCATCTCGGGCCATTTATTAAGTTGCACACTGCCAATAGCCCCACTCATCTCTAACGGTCTTAAGCTATAACCTGGAGTTATAAATGTAAAACTGTCTTTAAACTTGTTCCCACTCTTTTTGTAAATTGTGTTGTCGTCCGGCAAATCTCTGGACCAACCGTGGGCTCTCATTGATCTGATAAAGTCTGCATCATTAGTGTTTTTGCATACAATCATGCCACCTTCCATGGTTTGCAGATGGTGTGAATAGAAAAATGAATAGCTGCCAAATTGGCCTACTGTACCTGCATATTCTTG
This sequence comes from uncultured Nitrospina sp., assembly GCA_964471995.1. Lineage (GTDB taxonomy): Bacteria > Nitrospinota > Nitrospinia > Nitrospinales > VA-1 > UBA8687. The sequence continues at coordinate 1,863 of CAYYIR010000241.1, forward strand.
TGTGTCGGTAATGGAGCCTAGGCTTTCACAATTATCTTCAATCAACATTAGACCATTTTGCTCTGCGATTTCTTTAAGTATCTTGTATTTGCAAGAATTCCCTAAAAGATTTACCGCGAAAATGGCGCATGTTTCTGGGGTGATTGAGGCTTGAATTTTTTCTGGATCAATATTCAGTGTGTGCCTATCAATATCAACAAAGTTCATTGTGAAATTATATTGATGTAGAGGAAAATAAGTTGTCGACCAGGAAACGGCAGGAACAATAATATTGCCTCGCAATTTATACTTTTCTGCCAAGGCGGCAAGTATTAAAAGATTTGCGGATGACCCGCTATTAACCATTACGGCATCCTCACATTTGAAATAGCGGGCAAACTCTTCTTCAAATTTTTTGACATATGGGCCCATGGTATATCGACCACTCTCAATAACCTTTTGGATTGCTTCGATTTCTCTGTCATCCCAAGTATCACAGGCTAAAGGATATTTCATGATTTCTCCAATATTGGGTACTATAAAATTTCGTCAAGTTGCACTATAACAAATAATTCTTTTGATGATTTATTATTTGCTGGCTTTTTAAGCAAAATCACTTTATGGTTTTGCACGATGATTTCTAATATTCTTGAATCATCTATTGCTGAAATTTGATTAAGGTATATGCGTATTGTAGTTATTCGCGAGTGATTCGTGACCTATGCTGGTTCTAGGAAAACTCTTGAGCAAATGCTTGCTACCTATCCAAATATTGATTTATTTCTGTCATTGACTTCTCGGATAATCAAGGCCGTTGGTTTTGAACAACTTGATTTATTTAATTATAATTTGTTTATCTTTAGCATTCATACTTCGTCTTGCATTCCAGGTCAATTATCCGATTCGTTCCCAACGATTAAGGATTAGCGGGCTTTTGATGAAACCGAAAGCCATGTCAAAAACCTTAGAGGTTAGGCCATGCCTAAGCGTTTAGCCATACTGTATGATTGCCCTTTTCCTTTTATACAAGG
>CAYYIR010000242.1:0-2872 GCA_964471995.1 uncultured Nitrospina sp.
ATATCGGTATTTTTATCCTTGTTATAATCGCCAATAATAATTCCCGTTGGCTGACCGTTCACGTCTATCTTAACTGGTTCATTAAAATACCCATTACCTTTCCCTAAAATGACCATCACCTGAAAATAGCGCATGGTTACTGCAAGGTCAGCATTTCCATCTTTATTAAAATCGCCTGATGTCATATTAATTGGAATTTTTCCTGGCTTCAATAATTGCTTCGTTTTCTGAAAACTTCCCAAACGAGTATTCAAAAATACTTGCACTGTTTGATCGGCATAATTAAGCTCGGCAATGTCCTTATAACCGTCATTATTAAAATCTCCTGAAACTAGGCATATGGGATCCCGGCCTGTTTTGTATACAAGCTGATCATTAAAAGTGCCATCTCCCTTTCCCTTGTAAAAAGAAAAAGAATGTGCTCCGCTATTAACAACAACCAAGTCCAAAATCTTATCACGATTAAAATCATCCGTAATAAGAAAGGAGGGCTCCAATCCGGTTTCCAAAGTATTACTCAATGCAAAAATGCGCGGCATTTTCTTTCGAGCTTTGGGAGGAGGACAACCGAATAAAATAAAAATCAGTAGTATTAAAATAAAGGTATGGAATTTTTTCATAATGATCTCTATTGAATTTTGAGCGTAACATAGGAAAGCAATTGAAACAATTTTAACACCTTATTCATGTTTTATGTTTTTCCTGAGAATATATTTTTCGTTTTTTGAAATACTCCAGCATCCTTAATGTCACAAAACAAGGTGAAGTAATTAATTAACACTTACCAATTAGGGGAGTTGAAGGACGGGCGTGTAGGCACCTTTCAATTCTCGTTGCCACCAGTTGCCGGTTTTTTCTTTGGTTTCTGCATTAGTAAACCAGTAGTCATAGACGATGGCCTGAATATATTTCGGAGGCTTTTGGGGAAACGGGTTGCTTTCCAACAAATCAATCACAGGTGGCGAACCCTGCAGGAGGCGTGTCATAAACTGAATCAACCAAGGATTTCTTTCATAATTACTAAGTGCAGCAAACCACATTTGCCAATCCAAGCGTGGCTGATGGGGCGCAACAAACGCAGGGGCTTTGTTTAACTTTTCTGGTTTCCATTTGAACTTATAAGTTTTCCATTCTTTACCATCACTACTGCCCTTTATAAAAATTTCCGGACGCGAAGTGGTCATCACTGCGAACAGGCCATAACGGTTTACTATATGGAATGGGCGAACCGTATTCACCGTTGAAATAAAAGCAGAAGGATAATTCACCGGGCTAAAAAAAAGAGGAATTATGTACAAAAGGATGCTTATCACCAAAACGCCTAGTCCCATTCCTTCAAAGAACCGCTTTTTCCATTCAGGTATGCGGCTTCTAGTTTCTTTAAAAATTATTCGCCATTTTTCAGGAATACGTTTTTGGATTACCCCATCATCAAAAAGTAAAAGACAAAGTGCAATAGTAAGGATATTAAAAAAACAGTAATTTCCTGTTAATAAAATCAGCACTTGAAATAGAATTAAAATAGTTCCTGCGGTGTAACGGATTCGACCGGGCCCGAAAATAAAAAATGGTATAACCAATTGGATGATAAAAACCGCAATAACCGAATATTCCTGAAACCATTGCGGTAGCTGATGTGCATACCAGCCTATCCATGTCGGTAGGGGTTGTGTTTCGTAGTGATACAAAAGAGCCGATAGATCATTCCATGTGGGATCACCACTTGCCAGTTTCACCCAACCAGAAGTAAATATGACACGAAAAAGTAGAAATCGAAGAAGGATTAGTACCCATGGAGACGGTGGTGGTTCGTATGCCAATTTTGGTCGCCATTTCAAGGGAACTAAGAAAATGGCCAGAAATCCAGTTTCTAGAAGCAGCGTGTCCCATTGAAACCCGAGAAACTGCTGACCCACATTAAAAAGAGACAGGTAGAACAGCCATAATAAGAAAAGTCCAAAGGCTGAAGCAAAACCCGCGATCACAAGGATAGAAATTACAGCACCAGCCAGGCAGATGAATTTTAAAAATCCGTCACTCCAATCTAGCCATAACAAAGTGGGCAATTTCCAGAATCGTTCTGCCCCTAATTGAGCTTCCACCCCCTGCAATAAACTTTGCGCAGGAAGAATGCCTTCTTTGCCTATTAGCCCTTCAATTTGGCTACCAAATGAGGAAAAAGCAGTAAAATAAACTAATCCTAATAAAATAATGAATAAACGCCTCGCTAGATGCCAGGTGGGGAGATCTAGGTCACTACCCCAAACCCATCGGGTCAGGAGGCTGAAAAACTCTCTATTATTAGCCACCAAACCATATATCCATTCTGATATTTTGCCGAACCCTGGGACTTTTTCATAGGCCCATAAGGGAAGTCGGTGGATACTAGTAGCCAGAGCCTTAAAAACCCCTTTTGCGCCAAAATAGTAAGTACCATCTGGGTAAATCAGAAATATTGAAGAATTAAATTTTTCGGCAGGGATCTGAGGGTATTCTAAGGCAACTTCTTGAGAGGCCTTATAAATCACCCTATCTTCTGTTATATGTTGCCATCTACGAACCCAGAAGGTGCAAAACCCGCATGCTCCGTCATAGACCAGAACCGGTCGTTCATCATTTATATTCAAGCTACCCCCAAAGCAGGTTTTTTTCTATTATAACCTCTATCTCATAACTAGTTGGGATAATGACCGATCCAAAAAATCTTTTCTTTAAGGGTCAAAAAAGATTAATATTTTGGGTCGGTTCTAGCTTGCGTTACGGGCCAACCTGATATAGTTTCTTTAGTTCTATATTAAAATCATAGGCTTATTTACTCAAAAACGCCTATACGTTGATCCAACTTTCCAGGAAAGATTAAATGGTAGATTTT
>CAYYIR010000243.1:0-2859 GCA_964471995.1 uncultured Nitrospina sp.
GGGTTATTTCACCCTTCCAATTGCGGTCTTGGTTTGCAAAGTCTTCCAAGTTACCGCGCAGCACTTCTTCGTGCATTTTTGTCAATTCTCTAGCAATTGCAACTTGTCTATTACCAAAGACCTTAAAAAGATCCTGAAAAGTTTTTTGAATGCGGTTCGGGGATTCAAAAATAACCAGCGTGCGCTTTTCACATGCCAGATTTTTTAGCGCTGTGGCTCGGCCTTTTTTCCTTGGAAGAAAACCCTCAAATACAAATTTATCCATGGGGAGGCCGGAAACCGTCAAAGCAGCTAATAATGCTGATGGACCAGGAATGGAGTTTACAGGAATTTCCTCTTCCAACGCCGTTTGCACTAAATGATAATGCGGATCCGAAATACCAGGAGTACCTGCATCCGAGACCAAAGCAATGCTCTGGCCATTCTTAAGACGACCAATAAATAAGGATCTCTTTTTAAATTTGTTATAGCTGTTGTAACTGGATAAGGGAGTTCGGATTTCATAACGATCTAATAAAATCCGCGTACGACGGGTATCTTCTGCTGCGATCAAAGATACATGTTTCAACGTTTCAACTGCTCTTTGACTAAAATCGCCTAGATTTCCAATTGGAGTACTTACTATATAAATAGTCCCTGGTTCCAGGGTATCCCTGTCCTCATTTCCCATAACCAGTTTCTATTTTAATCTGTCACCCCAAAAACCTCAATAAGTAATTTTAAAACAATGACTTTAGGGTTATTAAATTAACCCTTTGGGGTTTGGTTAGCAGACTTATTTTCTTTTTCTTCAGTTTTTACCAAGGGTATTATTTTTGTTTCTTTTCCGGTCATATCACAATTTCCATCAAGTATGCCACCCAATTCAATATCTAAAGCTGGAGATTTTATATTTCCCAATACTTTACTGGTCGCATGAATTTCTACCTTTTTAGAAGCCACAATGGTACCTTCCACTCGACCCATGCAAATAACAGTGCCCGCATTAATTTCAGCCATTAAATGGCCTGATTCGCCAACAATCAAGGTATCTTCGGTTATAACCTTACCTTCAAACTTACCGTCAATACGAACAGTGCCATCAAAGTTTAGCGATCCATTGAAAACAGTATCTTCGCCCATATAGGCTTTTATCTGATCATCGTCTTTTTTCATATTTGTTTCTTTCTTCCACATCAGAAGCCGCTCGTTAAAAGTGTTATTTTTTGTTGCTTACTATTAATTGTTGAATTCGCTCCAGATCATCATCAGAATAATAAGTCACAACAAGTTTTCCACCATTTTTTTTCGGAGAGATATCCACTTTTGTTCCTAGTCTTCTTGCCAATTCTTTTTCGAGATCTCTAATAAAAATATCTTTTGGGTCTGTGGATAAATCCGACTTTCCAGCAGAATCATTTTTTAATTTTTTAGCTCTGTTCTCTGTTTGGCGAACCGTTAAACCTTGTTTAACGATTTCTTTTCTTAAAGCTTCCATTATTTTTGGGTCTTCTAAACCTAGCAAAGCCCTAGCATGACCCATCGATATCTTACCAGATATTAGGTCTTCTTTTAAAATTTCCGATAAGTTTAACAACCGCAAAGTATTAGCAACTGCAGCACGGCTTTTACCAACCTTATTCGCCACCATTTCTTGGGTCAAAGCAAACTCGCTGGAAAGCCTAGCATAAGCTTCGGCCTCCTCTATGGGATTTAAATCTTGACGATGAATATTTTCAATGATTGCAATTTCCAGAGATTGCTCATCACTTACTTCGCGAATCACAGCAGGGATTTTTTTAAGCCCAAGTTTTTTGGAAGCGCGCCAACGTCTTTCACCGACTATCAACTCATAACCTGAATTGGCCTTTTGAACGACGACTGGTTGCAATATGCCGTATTCTTCAATAGAAGCCACTAACTCCTCCAGTTTTTTATCATCAAAAAAACTTCTGGGTTGCATGCGGTTTGGCGAAATTTCATCGACCAGTAAATCTTTAGCTAAAGAGAGCCCTGCCTCAGGAACCCCCATTTCAAATTCTGGAATTAATGCATTTATACCTTTACCTAGAGCTTTTCTATTCATGCTAATGAGCCTGTTAAGGAAGTTTTAAGGCGAAAATCCGTTTTAGATCTAGAAATAATTTCTTTAGCGAGTTCAACATAAGAATCGGCACCCCGCGAACTGCCCGCATAAAGCATTATAGGCTTACCATGGCTAGGGGCTTCACTCAATCGCACATTCCTGGGGATAACAGTTTTTAAAAGAAAATCACTGAAATATTTTTTTACCTGATCTTTTACCTGTGCTGCAAGAAGAGTTCTTCCATCAAACATAGTTAATAAAATACCTTCCACTTTTAAATCGGGGTTGATTGACTTTTTTACAAGTTTCAAAGTTTTCAACAAATGGCTGAGTCCCTGCAAAGCGTAGTATTCACATTGCATAGGAATCAATACTGAATTAGAAACAGCTAGCGCATTCAAAGTTAAAAGGCCTAAAGAGGGCGGGCAATCAATGACCACAAACTCATATTCATCAATTTTAGTCAGTGCTGTCTTCAATACTGTTTCGCGGGATCCTCTTGTCACCAACTCTATTTCGGCTCCTGTAAGGTCTACTCTCGCAGGGATAATTTTCAGGGTTTCAATTTCTGTAGAGCAAGTCACCTCTTCTACACTGGCTTCTCCCATCAATAGCTCATATACCCCCTTAGAATCTTCCTCCACCCCCAAACCGCTCGAGGCATTTCCTTGAGGATCTACATCCACCAAGAGCACCTTTTTGCCCGAAAGGGCTAAAGAGGCTGCTAGGTTTATGGCAGTGGTTGTTTTCCCAACCCCGCCTTTTTGATTTGCAATACTAATTATTTTGCCCAT
>CAYYIR010000244.1:0-2511 GCA_964471995.1 uncultured Nitrospina sp.
GTTTCAGCCGGGCCACAACCAACATCAAGAATTCTATCCCGTCTTTTAGGTCTTACGTATTCATTCACGTAAATTGCCGTTGCTTTTTTACCTCCAACCATAGTTCTGTAAGTCAAATATAAAAGTGGGATATCAAGAAGTCTCTTTAAACTTGGAAAATACATAGAATTTGTGGAGGTAGGAGATATAAAACTATATTTTACAATAATTTATGATACTTCAAAAGGTGTTTCTCTACAAGAAAAATCCCATATAATCTTTTCGGCAATATGCAAAGCAAGATCAAGGGAAAATATATGATGCATAAAGTTTTAGGCTCATAGGGATTTTTTTCAGGGCTGACAAGATGGTCTACCTTTCTTTCGCAACTTGTTCTCTTTTTAATTAAAAGTTTCTTCAATAAAAGTATCGTTTCTGTTAGCTTTCTCAGAAAAAAAACACTATCATCTGAATTATAAAAGATCTGGTTAAGATCTTGTTTTTCCATAGCCTTAATTACTTCTTAACTATCTACTTCATATTTCCGTAAGGCATTATTAAGAATAAGTCAAAACACAAAACATTGGGAGTTTTAAATAGGCTGCCTTCTTAAAAATTCTCAAAACAGAAGACCTCAAAAATAGCTTTCAAGAACTTTTAGATAGCACTATGAATCTAATTGCCAAAGACATAGAGTTTAAAACCTCATGGAGCAAAATGACCAAATTGGGAGGTCAGTCCGGCGAATATTTAGATACAAATAAAAATATCTTACTGCAGGGAGGAGATAAATCTTATCGTATACTACTGATGGTACCCTATGGAAATATCCCCGCCTATTGGTTTCCCCTCGCTTTAGGTTATTTAAAAAGTAATATCCCAGAAACGCATCACGTTAAAATTCTTGATTGTACACTCGATGATATTCCTTCAGACTCTCCCGATCTAATAAAGGAACTTAAAGAATTTGATCCAGACATCGTAGGAGTTAGCACCGCATCTCTTACATCATCAGAAGCAATTAATGCATTGAAAGTCGCGAAAGCTTTAAAACCGGAGGTTATTACGGTATTAGGAGGATCACATCCCACCAATTATCCCGAGAAAGTGATGAAAAATAAATATATTGACTATTGCTTTAGAGGAGAAGCGGATCTTTCATTTGCAGTATTCCTTAACCAATTGACATTGGGTAATTTTGATTCAGTTGACGGATTAGTTTACAGAAAAAATGGCGACTTAGTAAAAAACGAAATTAAAAACGAAGATGATATTGATAAAATTAAAATGCCTGACTATCATGCCCTAAGGCTAAAAACCTATCTGGATCATGGTTATAATTATGGGGGATTTTATGGCAAAACGGCTCCCATCTGGGTTACACGTGGATGCCCATTTAAATGCTCGTTTTGCTCAGCTCCTTTGCTAAATGGCAGAGGAATACGTGCCCACTCTCCTGAATACCTGGCTAACTGGATTGAGTATCTTTATCATGAATTTGGAATAAGGCAGTTTAGTATTATTGATGACAATTTTACTTTTGACATGGACTATGCAAAATCATTTTGCCAGTTCATTATTCAACGTGTAGAAAACGGTTGGTTTAGTGAAAAAATATATTTCACAACCCCGAACGGCGTCAGAATGGAGATGCTAGATGACGAACTCCTAGTCCTTATGAAAAAGGCAGGTTGGGAAGGACTCACCCTCGCGCCGGAAAGTGGCTCCAAAAAAACTCTTGTAAGAATGAAAAAAAATACCAATTTGGAAGAAGTCCCTAAAATCGTAAACAGAGTTCGAACGGCCGGACTAAAGGTCAGAGCCTTTTTCATGATAGGATACCCTGGTGAGACGCTTGAAGATTTAAAAGATACCGTAAAGCTAATTCGGAAGTGTATGCTCGATTCTATTATAGTTGGACGATTTGTTCCTTTACCTGGAACACCAATTTATGACGAATTAGTGGAGTTAGGAGAGATCCCAGAAGATTACATTCCACCACAAACTTTTTCAATGTTCACCCCATTTCAGCAAAGAACACGTCACAAAATATACAATCCTGCTGGTTTTGAAAGGTTCAATCTCTTCTGGTTTCTGTTAAGGGAGCACGTTTTTCTTGCCTTCAGAAACCCTCGAGCCGTTTTATATTTTATTAAGTATTATGGAATTATGAACGTAATGAAGAAAATGTTCTTTTTAGGTAAGCCTACTGGAGAAAAACTTGGAAGCGCCTACACCACCGAGAAAGTTGGAAAAATTTCTCGAACCTAGCAATAACTAATAGACCACTCAATAAAAAGTAAATTAGTTTTTCCACTAAATTTTTAAATTAAGCATGCCCATCCTGAAAAAGGTAAAGCCATTTCAAATACCCTAAGATTTGCCTGAAACGAATTTTTAAAATTTGATAAGCATATTGAAACACAAAAAGGTTAACAGATTTTTAATTTGGCCAAAATTTCCTAAAAAGAAAATACTTTAGATGTTTCTATTTCAAACATTATTTGTTTTTGTTGTAATTTATGTTTCGTC
>CAYYIR010000244.1:2611-2831 GCA_964471995.1 uncultured Nitrospina sp.
GATTTAATAAATTGAATTGGTTCCATTAATTTAGAGAGGCTTAATTACTTTGAAAGTAAGATTTTTCAAACATATTGTTATCACCATTTATTCTGCATTCATTTAACTCATATCATTAATTTGCAAGTCAAAATATATGGAGATAATTTATTAATAAACGGAATTTTTAGATGTTTCTATTTCAAACATTATTTGTTTTTGTTGTAATTTATGTTTCGTC
>CAYYIR010000245.1:0-2821 GCA_964471995.1 uncultured Nitrospina sp.
TTCTTGTTCCTTAGGCAACACGTCTCTCTTGTGGTAGACGCAGCTCGAAAGTATTGCTTATAGCTTTCAGCCTCGACTCAACTGTCGCCAGCTGGGGGGCGGGCTAATGGACAAGTTGATCTTTGAGTTGGTCTATTAGGAGTATGTTATTGATTGAGATTGCGACTTTGTCGGCCATGCGTTCCAAAAATTCGGTACCAAGCCCTTCATGAAAATGAAATGTTTTAGGGCTACCAAACGCAATGATCCCCACTAAAGTTTCCTGCGCAACAATAGGAATAAGCGCTTCAGAGTTGATCGAATCACCTTCCTTAGAAGAAGGGCCAAATACATCGGATTCTTCGATCTCTCCACGCAGGATCGGTTGAGGTTTTCCGTTAAACCAGTTTGATGCCGTTTCTTTACTTATAAACTTTACTGTCTCATCGAGATCACCGTTATACCGTTCCCTTAATCGATCTTCCATAAAATGGTCAGAACCCTGAATCAGACAAACAGCGACCCTAGGAATTCCAAAACGATTTGGAATTTCTTTTTTTAATTGATTTACCATCTGGTCAAGGTTGGTGCTGGTTAAAACAAGTTGCTCTATTTCATATAAATGATCTTGAATTTTTTCATTGGCACGGGAAATTTCAAATAACCATTCCAATTTGTTTTTAAGGTTTTCCTTATCATGTTGCACTCGCTTGATGATGCGATCGGCAAGGCTCAAAGTGTTAATCGGTTCAATAGGCAGATCTTCCTCTTTAATTTCTTTTATCCTTCTTAGCAGCTCTGGGTATTCATTAAAAAATTCCGGATGCTCGTCCAAATAAATTGCAACTTGATCTTTATTCATTTAAATTCCCTTGGCAATTTTTGGTATTAATTCAATAAAATATGCCCTGAGTGTACCATAAAACAAACTCTAGAAAAAGCTATAAATTCAATAAAAACAAATACTTGTGTTTTAGCTTTGGGAAGTAGCGGTATTTTAAGGAAGCTTGGTTAAAGGGGTTTAGAAGGCGAATTAGAATTAGCCTATTACTCATTGCATTTCTAGTAAGCATTATTCTGCCTCTTTACATAAATCAATAATAAAAACTTAATTCTTTTGATTGTGTTACTGGATATTTCCAAAAAAGTGACAGCCCTACTAGACCTTTGTTTCTTCGGGCGGGGCAACAGGGGGCTTGGGAGGACCTTTGTGGCCACAGCCGCTCAAACCGGTAAAAAGAAAAATGAAGATGATAAAAAGTAAAGCAAAATAACTTCTTGGCATCATCGGCTTTTCTTTTTGAGTTTTTTAGTCAATCGTAATATTTGCGCAAGAACTTGTTTTTTTGCAGTTCCCCCATAAATATTTTTTCTGTCCATCGAGTTTTTAATCGCTATGTGATTGAATACTTCTTTGTCAATTCTCTTTGAAATTTTACGAAGTTCGTCCAACGAAAGATCGGCTAATGTTTTTTTATTTTCGAGACAATAGGCTACCGTTTTTCCAGTAATCTCATGAGCTTCACGAAATGGTACTCCCTTTAATACCAAATAGTCAGCAAAATCTGTTGCTGTTAGAAAACCGCTGGCTTCCAATTCTTTTTGTGGAATTGGTATAAACATCGCAGTTTTTATCATGTCAGTAAAAATTCGAAGACAGGCTTTTACTGTTTCCGAAGTATCGAATAAGGGTTCCTTGTCTTCCTGCAAATCTTTGTTATAGGCAAGCGGCATACCTTTCATCATAGTGAGGAGAGATACCAGGTTTCCAAATACCCTCCCTGATTTTCCTCGAATAAGTTCAGCAGCATCTGGATTCTTTTTTTGCGGCATGATACTGCTACCCGTCGTAAACGCATCGGAAAGTTCCAAAAAACCAAATTCACTGGAATTCCAAATGACTACCTCTTCGCAAAAACGACTAAGATGCATCATGGTCAATGCCGAGGCACTGCAAAATTCGGCTGCGAAATCCCTGTCCGCTACCGCATCAATACTATTGTGAGAAATTTCAGGGAACCCTAAAAGTTTTGCGGTTATTTTGCGATCAATCGGAAAGTTGGTACCAGCTAAAGCTGCGGAACCCAAAGGCATAACATTAATTCTTTTATAAGCATCAAGAAAACGTTCTTTATCCCGAAGCATCATTTCAACATATGCCAGCAAATGATGCGAAAGTAATAAGGGTTGTGCTCGTTGCAAATGAGTATAACCTGGGATGCAAAGATCGATATTTTTTTTCGCAATGTCAACTAAGGCTTTGCTCAGTCGGTCCAATTCGCTAACGATATCATCAATTTCTTTTCGAAGATAAAGTCGTATATCTAGACAAACTTGGTCGTTTCGACTTCTTGCCGTATGCAACTTGCCAGCAACTGGACCTACGATTTCACTTAACCGATTTTCAATATTCATGTGAATATCTTCAAGACTTTCACTAAATTCAAAGCGGCCTTCATCACATTCGCGTAATATACGCTGCAAGCCTTTAATGATTTTTTTAGACTCAACAGTGGTAATAATTTTGCACCGAGCTAGCATTTTGCAATGCGCAATGCTGCCTTCAATATCACAATCATAAAGACGCTTATCAAACGATATGGAAGCCGAAAATGTCTCCATCAACGCATCTGTCGATTGTTTGAATCTACCACCCCATAGTTTTTTCATTTCTTTAAACTAAGTTTTTAAAATTAATGATTATATGTAATTGCTAGGTTGTAAAAAAAGAAAATAATTACCGGCATTCATTCTTGATTTTCTTCACGTTTACTCCCGCAATGACCAGGGTTATTTCACCCTTCCAATTGCGGTCTTGGTTTGCAAAGTCTTCCAAGTTACC
>CAYYIR010000246.1:0-2708 GCA_964471995.1 uncultured Nitrospina sp.
TTGTTTATAGACTCAAAATGCTGGCGAGTTTCCCCACCCAAGGTCAAATATAGGGTCTCCGATTTGTTGAATGGTATGTATTTTAGGGAATCAAAATAATCTGTTCTTTTTTCAAGGTTTTTTAAAAATCGATAATCTTCCTTGTATCGCGATTGATTAAAATCAGGACGTTCATTATCAGCCCACGAAAAAGAGGAAAATGTTGGCCAAATCATTATTAATATCAACAGAAATTCTTTTTGTTTGAAAAACATTTTCAAATTATTAGTTAATCGGTTTCTAATCTTTTATAACTTGAACTTAGGAGTAAATTATTCTTCTTTTAATAAGTATGGGAAAAAGTTTAACTTTTTTAATTTCAGTATCTCAAAAAATTTAACTCAATGATGGTTGCCAAACTAAGATTCTTTATTATTCTTTTTTAAATAATTACTAAGTGTATTAATTCTTTTTGATATTTTCCAGTTAAATTCAAAACCGGAAAATACCCTTGCAAATAGGCGTTTGATCGATGCTGAACTTATTTATTTAAGAACCTCTTAACGAAAATTTAAGTTTCTATCCTCTTACATAATCGCTAAAATAAGGTAATCACTTTAAACGGAAAAACCTTGCTCACACAGGCACAGAATCAGATTATTTATTTAATGTTTTTGAATGGGCTGCTTTTTTTGGGGCTAAACTTTGTTGCTTATTCAATTATTTTTCCGGGCATTAAAGGTTCAAAGCGTATAGGTTACATGTTTATAACCTGTGGTCTTCTGGCCTTCCTCGTTCAGCAACTCTATCAAGGTATGGTTGCCCTTGATTACCCTCAGGAAAATGTAAACGGATTAATTTTAAGTGGGTTTGTAGTACCGGTATTTTTCGTGTCTCTTTTTTATTATCGAATCAAACGCAACCGCATAGACAAAGAACAAGAAACCAACAAAAAGGAAAAACATGATTGATCTAAGAAGCGACACCTTCACTCATCCGACACAATCTATGCGTGATGCTATGGCGGCAGCAGAAGTAGGTGATGATGTGTTTCAGGAGGACCCCACTATCAAAAAGCTTGAAACCCTGTCAGCAGAAAAAACCGGCAAAGAAGCTGCCCTTTTTGTTCCCAGTGGCACCATGGGCAATCTAATCAGCGTACTCAGCCATTGTAGCAGGGGTGATGAAATATTATTAGGAGACAGATGCCATATTTCTCTTTATGAAGTTGGAGGAGTCTCTGCATTAGGAGGAGTTCATCCCCGCACTCTTCCAAACAACTGTGATGGCACCATCTCTTTAGACCTCTTGGAAAAGGGAATTCGACATTCAGATATCCATTCGCCCTCTACCCGTCTGATTTGTCTTGAGAACACGCACAACTTCTGTCAGGGAACACCTCTTAGTCCAGATTACATGACCACCGTTGCCGATTTGGCTGCTAATTATGGGCTTAAAATTCATTTGGATGGAGCTCGGGTCTTCAACGCAGCAGTGGCTCTTAAAATTCCCGTTGCAAAACTTACGGAAAAAGTGGATTCGGTCATGTTCTGCCTTTCAAAAGGACTCTCTGCGCCGGTAGGTTCATTGGTTTGTGGATCCTCTGATTTTATAGACAACGCAAGGAAAATGAGAAAAATGGTGGGAGGAGGTATGAGGCAGGCAGGGCATCTTGCGGCTGCAGGCTTGGTCGCCCTTCAAGAACTAGTAGACCGGCTTCAAGAAGATCACGAAAATGCAAAACTGTTAGCCAGAGGGATTGCTTGCCTAGATGGAATAGAAGTGGATGAAACTCGAGTCAAAACAAATATCATATTTTTCAATTTGACTGGAATGGAAGGTGAAACATTTATCGATCAACTAGAAAAAAAACAAATTAAACTTCTCATGACCGGTGAAGGGGTATTTCGTGCTGTCCTGCACCGAGAAGTATCCAAAGAACAAGTTCAAACGGTGATCGAAACTATCAGTTCAATATTAGCAAAACATTAAGACTTAATGGAATTTGACAGTTTTAAAGATTGCTTTATAATGACACTAACTTATAACTGAATAGGAAGATCATGATAGAACTAGAAATGCAAGATAGAATGGAATTAGTGAAAGAGGCTCAAGATGTCGTAAAGAGCCGATATCTTTTATGTATTTTAGTTACCCAGCGAATCCACCAGTTAGAAAATGGAGCACAACCCACGATAGAGATCGACGCTGATGAACCGCCTAACAATCCCAAAGTATTTTTTGAATTAGCCTTAAGAGAAATCATAGAAGGTAATATGGATTTGGAACAAGTTACTGAAGAAGAATAACCCCCACCCTAAAGGGGCATAGCCCCCATCAACTATAGTTTAAGCTAAATTAAGTTTTCCTAGCCTGAAAGATATATCTAATACTGCTTTTCAATAAGGATCTCAGCTACAACAAACAATGGACCCTAGTCCTTTTTTTGGCAAAAAAAAAGCCCGCCGATAAATCGGCGGGCTTTCTTAAAACTTCTAATGACTATTTAGGAAGTTCGTCACGCTTGACCTTCCCTTCGTCATACATTTTACGTGTACGCTTGGTCATCCATACCAACCAACCCTGAAAGCATATAAAAACTGCTGCAATGATTGGAGGCATGTAGTACAAGGACGCAGGCAGCCCTGGTTTCAAAATAGTGTAATACCAGGTAGAGATAGCCATATGCTCATCATGCTCTTTATCTCGACCTGCCCATTGCATGAAAC
>CAYYIR010000247.1:0-2704 GCA_964471995.1 uncultured Nitrospina sp.
CAAGGAATATTACTAAAGCTTCGGATAGAATTTTCCAATATTAAAGTTATCAAGGGTTTAGTGAATAGCGACAAGGATCAAGCGGATAGAGAAATAAAATTTAGAAAAATTTTGGAACCAATAGAAGCGAAAGAGTAATAAAGTAATGGTACGCCTGGTAGGATTCGAACCTACGACCTACGAATTAGAAGTCCGTTGTTCGAATTTAATGTTAAGATCCTACGGATATAATAATTTATTTAGAAGTTTGGCAATTGGGAACAAGTCATGTCGGTTCAAGTTACTTTAATTAATCCTCCCCAAATTTTTTCCAAAAGTCAGGTGGCATCTGGCGTAACCCCTCCCTTAGGGGTAGGTTATCTGGCGGCTTTTCTTATTGAAAAGAAAGTGCGAGTAAATATTATTGATGCCCTTGGGGAAGCCCCAGAATCAATTAAAGTGTTTCGCAAAGATACTTATCTCCGCGGGCTGACCTTTGATGAAATTATTGAGAGAATCGATTCTGATTCTAAATTGGTTGGTATTTCCAATCTATTTACGTTTGCATACCCTGCTGTAAGTGATTTGTGTCAGGCTATTTTTGAACGATATCCTGATAAAAAAATTATCTTAGGTGGGCCACATCCCTCAGCGATGTATGAAACCATTTTGAAAACTCTTCCGGCGGTGCAATACGTTGCCTTGGGGGAAGGAGAGGAAAGCTTATATCGATTGGCTCTGCATCTTGACGGTAAACTCGGCATGGATGACTTAACGGGTATCGCCTTTAGAGACGAAGAGGGCAAAGTTATTCGGCTGGAGTCTGCAAAGAGAATAGATAACCTGAATCAAGAACGCGTACCTTATCCTGCCCGACACTTGCTTCCAATGGAAAATTACATCAATGCTCAAGAATCACATGGACCTTCAACTGGTAGGTGGACTTCAATTTTAAGTTCTAGGGGATGTCCATATGGATGCACCTTTTGTGAATCCCGGCGCACTAAATGGATCGGTCGAGCTGCTACTGATGTAGTTAATGAGATGGAGCACTGTATGAAGGAATATAGTATTACCGAGTTTCATTTCGAAGACGATATGATGACGGCAAATAAAAATCGCACAATCGAGATTTGCGATGAAATAATTCGTCGAAAATTGAATATAAAATGGCAAACTCCTAACGGAATCCGCGCTAGTTTAACCGATGACGAGATGTTGGCTAAAATGAAAGCAAGCGGATGCGTTCATGTAACCGTTGCGCCAGAAAGTGGATCGCCTAGAACACTAAAAGAAATTATTAATAAAGGTGCAGATTTTGATCTAGACCAGCTAAAAAACTGCGGTGCTATGGCACATAAGCTAGGAATCAAAGTCGCCGCTTTTTTTATCATTGGTTTACCGGGAGAAACCCTTGAGGATATTGAAATGACTATTCGTTATGGTCGGGAATTAGCTAAAGCGGGTGTAGATGAGGCGGCATTTTCCCTGTTTATCCCTCTTCCTGGTACACCTTTGTGGAGTGAGGTCGAAGATCAGTTAGTGGATATGGATTTCCTAGATCTGCTTATTGTAGGGGATTTAGCACGTGGAAAATCTTGGAATCCTTATATTTCCGATGAACAAATCAATGCCTTAAGACGCAAAGCCTATTTAAGTTTTCATATTACTCGAATGATTTATCATCCGTTGGCTTTTTTAAAATCGTGTTTTAACGTATTGACAGATGTCGAGGAAACTAAAACAGAGCGAACCCTACGCCAATTCCTTAAAAGATTCAACATCAAGAAGAAAAAATTTACCTCGATCCCATCTAAAAAATCAGAAACAGATTTAAACGCCTACCCTTATGATGCAAGTACAACATTGAAAGTGCTTTTACAAAATAGGCCTAACCACGCATACAGCAACAGTCTGCTAAAAACCTATAGATTAGTTAAGAAAATTTTTTTGAGTTTTCGAACAGATAAATAACGAACAGAAGAAAAATCCACAGAAAAGTTTTAAGGTTCATAAAGCATCTTGGTAAAAATACCACATCTTAAACGGCTTAACCCCTTATTTTATATGGTACGCCTGGCAGGATTCGAACCTGCGACCTACGGATTAGAAGTCCGTTGCTCTATCCAGCTGAGCTACAGGCCATGACTTAAACCCAGTAATATCAAAGGCGCTCTAATCTTTAAATTTTAAAACTTACCTGAATTTCACCGTCAGTGTACCCTGAGTGTACCTCGGGCATTGTTGATAGCTTTGCTTAACTTAGCTCTTAAATTATCATAGATTACTAAATCTCCTCAATTATTTAAAGGTCTTAACGTGGGTAATTTTATACTCCGGTATTGCTTCTTTATGAACCATACGCTCCTGTGCTGCAGGTTTTGAAATAAAGTGGAGGTTAATGATCAAAGAGACTAAAAAAAGAGCCGGAAATATTATTACAAATAACCACACATTTAAAGCTTGGTAAGTTGTCCCTAAATCTTGTGCGAGATACGTTAAAAACTCCACACACCATTCAAAAGTTGTGTTTATCCAGGTACTGTTTGACATAAGAGAATAACCTTTCTATTTCATATTGAAGAGTTTGCTCTGCCTGTTCTTCTCCTAATGAGCCACATAGTTGCAAACCCGGAAACCATCAGGATGAGAAGCCCTGCTACTGTTTCAGGTTCAGGAAGAGAGTTTGCGGCCATGTTGGTCCCCAGAATTGAAGGGGTATTGT
>CAYYIR010000248.1:0-2691 GCA_964471995.1 uncultured Nitrospina sp.
ACTGCACTTTCACCTTGTCTCCTGATAAAATACGAATAAAATGCATACGCATTTTCCCAGAAATATGTGCCAGTACTTTATGACCATTTTCCAGCTCGACTCGAAACATTGCATTTGGCAATGGTTCTAAAATTGTACCCTCTACTTCTATAGATTCTTCTTTAGACATTCGTTATTTTATCATTCGACATACATGAAAAAAAATTTCTTCCACTGAGCCTTTTGCTACAACTGTTTTCAAATTTCCCTGCTTTTTATAAAATTCTTTAAGAGGAGCTGTAGATTTCTCATAAACTTTCAACCTCTCTTGAATCGTTTCACTGTTATCATCTGGTCTTTGTTCCAGTTTCCCCCCACAACTATCGCAAGAGCCTTTGGTTTTTGGGGGACGGGAGAACTCATGAAACATATCTCCACAATCTGAACAAGTACTTCTTCCGGTCAACCTTTCTACAACTTCTTTGGCATCGACTTCTAAGTCAATAACATTATTAATGACAAGTCCCATTTCTACTAAAGTTTCCGTAAGCTTTTCAGCCTGTGTAATATTCCTAGGAAACCCATCCAGAATAAATCCAGTTTTGCAATCTGCTTGCCAAATGCGCTCTTTAATCAAGCTAATAACGACATCATCCGGAACCAATTGACCCGCATCCATAAATTTTTTAGCGCGAACACCCAACTCAGTATTATTCTTTACTGCGTGCCTTAGGATATCCCCAGTGGAAATTTGTGGAATCCGAAATTTTTCTTTCAGCATTTTTGCCTGAGTGCCTTTACCAGCACCCGGTGGCCCTAAAAGAATCAATCTCATCTATCAGCCTCTTCGGCTTTTCAAACGCCCCTTTTTCACAAAACCGTCATAGTTTCTCATAACTAAGTGAGACTCTATCTGTTGCATAGTATCCAAAGACACCCCAACTACGATCAATAAGCTGGTCCCACCAAAGTAAAACGGAATGTTGAAATACTTTATCAAATAATCAGGTAAAATACAGACTAATGACAAATACAAACCCCCGTAAAACGTTAGCCTCGACAGAATCGTATCAATATACTCCGATGTTTTACTTCCCGGTCTTATTCCCGGCACATAACCACCATGCTTTTTCATATTGTCAGCTACATCAACGGGGTTAAAGATAACCGCTGTATAGAAGTAACAAAAGAAAAATATAGCACCTACAAAAATTAAACTATAAACAATGGTCCCTGGTGTCAGCATGGCCGAGACCGACTGCATCCAAGGATGAGTAATAAACTGGGCAATTGTCGCCGGAAACATTATTATAGATGAAGCAAAAATCGGCGGGATAACCCCCGATGTATTCACTTTTAAGGGCAAATGCGTGGATTGCCCTCCCATCATTTTTCTTCCCACCACGCGTTTTGCATATTGGATAGGAATCCGACGTTGCCCCCCTTCTGTAAACACGATGGCCCCAACAACCACGACCATTAAAATCAGAAGAAAGAGCATAACGAGTACAGACATTTCACCTGTACCCATCAAATCAAGCGATTGAAAAATTGCTGCTGGCGTTCCCGCTACAATTCCGGAGAAAATTATCAAGGAAATCCCATTGCCAATTCCCCGTTCAGTAATTTGTTCTCCCAACCACATCAAAAAAGAAGTTCCAGCCGTCAGAGTGATGATTGTCATCAACCTAAACGACCATCCAGGTTCCGGAACAATTGGGCTGCCCCCTGGGCTCTTCATTGCCTCTAAACCAACTGCGATTCCTGATCCTTGAATCGTGCTAAGAAACACCGTTCCATAACGAGTGTACTGAGTAATTTTCTTTTGTCCCTGCTCCCCCTCTTTCTTTAACCTTGCCAAATAAGGCGAAACAATGGTCATCAGCTGCAAAATAATAGACGCGCTGATGTAGGGCATAATCCCTAATGCAAATATTGTTAACCGGCTTAATGCCCCACCAGAAAACATATCAAAAAAACCAAGTATGGTTCCCTGTGCTCGGGCAAATAACTCCGCCAAAGCTACAGAGTTGATCCCCGGGGTAGGTATATGAGCACCAACCCTGTAAACAACCAACAGCGCTAGCGTAAAGAGAATTCTCTTTTTTAATTCAGGGACCCGAAATATATTACCAAAACTTTCTGCCGCCATTTAGAGGTTTACAGCCTTTCCCCCGGACTTTTCAATTTTTGCCTGGGCCGATCCACTAAACTTATGCGCATGCACGTTTAGTGATTCTTTTAATTCACCTGCCCCAAGGATTTTTACAGCTCCGATTTTTTTTATTAACCCTTTTTCCTTCATCACCTCTGGGGTAACGGGATCACTTCCAGCGCATCTAGCAAGTTGCTCGACATTAACGATCTCATAATATTTTTTAAAAATATTTGTGAAACCACGCTTGGGCAACCTTCTTTGAAGCGGCATTTGCCCACCCTCAAACCAAGGGCGCACACCACCTCCGGATCGACTGTTCTGACCCTTCTGGCCTTTACCAGAAGTCTTTCCTGTCCCAGAACCAATACCTCGACCAATCCGTTTTCTATTTTTCTTTTGACCAGTCGCACTTTTTAAATTGGATAATTGCAGCATACTTGTTCCTTGATTAACCTACTTTTTTTCCTCTTGCCCTTGAGCAATCTTTTGCACTTCGGAGATCCATCAAACCCTGAATTGTGGCTTTAACAACATTATGAGGGTTATTAGTGCGA
>CAYYIR010000249.1:0-2679 GCA_964471995.1 uncultured Nitrospina sp.
TGTCATAAACTATTTTACCCCCATAACCGACTACTTCCTGAATAGTTGATGCCAATTCCTGGATAGTATAATCCTTCCCTGTACCAATGTTTAACGACTCATTTTCTGAGTAATTTTTGGCTATGAAAATTGTAGCGTCTGCAAGATCATCAGCGAATATAAAGTCCCTGCTGGGTCGACCAGTTCCCCAGATGACCACTTCAGGAGCATTATTTGTTTTGGCTTCGTGAAACTTTCTGATCATAGCCGGAACAACCTGGGAGTCCATGGGGGTGAAGTCTTGGTTGACCCCATAGACATTGGTTGGAATGACAGAAATAAAATCGCTTCCATATTGCCGATTATAGGATTCACACATTTTCATACCTGCAATTTTTGCGATGCCAAAAGGTTCATTTGTTGGCTCCAGAGAGCCTGTGAGCAGATAATCTTCTTTCATAGGTTGTGGGCACATTTTTGGGTATACGCTGGAGCAGCTAAAAAAAATCAGCTTTTTGGTTTCGTTAAGATAGGCTTGATGAATAACGTTGCTTTGCATCATCAAATTTTCATAAATGAATTCCGCCCTGTAAGTGTTGTTGGCGTATACCCCACCTACCTTTCCTGCAGTGAAAAACACATAATCAGGTTTTTCTTCCCCAAAGAACTTCTGGACCATTTGCTGATTCATAAGGTCCAGTTCAGAATGTTCACGGAAGATGACATTCGAAAACCCTTCCGCTTTTAACCTTCTTAAAATCGCTGAACCAATTAACCCTGTATGTCCGGCGACATAAATCTTGTCATTTAAGTTCATTTAAAATAGTTCACAACAGCTTTCATGAAATCGCCATTGTTATTATAATGAGGGGAGGTGATGAAATTCTCATCAATGACTACGGGAACCTTATGTTGGTAGTCAGCACCTGAATTCCTAATGTCAGCCTCAATGCTCCAGAAGGCTGTCATCTTTCGGCCTTTGGTAATTCCAGCAGAGATCATTATCCAGGGGCCATGACAAATGGCAGCTACAAGTTTTTTTTGTGCATCCATATTCCGGACGAATTCCTGCACTTCAGGCAAAAGCCTTACCCGATCCGGAGCCTCAAAACCTCCCGGCAAAATCACCATGTCAAAATTATCCGCATTCAAATCGGAAACACTCATCGTGGCTCGCGCAGGAACCCCGTATTTTCCATAAACGACATCACCGTCTTTTGTGGCTATGTCGGTTTTATACCCTTCTTCTAAAAGTCGGTAGTATGGGTAGATTACTTCTTCGTCTTGAAACCCTGGGCCTGTTATTATGACCGCCCTATTTTTCACGTTCTAATTTCCTATTAAAGAGGTTGCTGACAGTTGTTAGTAAGATTTTATAGACTAGCATACACCAAAGATAACCCTTAAGATGCTCTCAGGTCAAACTAACCTGGCGGTGCCAAACACTTAAATCATTTCTAGCGAGAGGTTTCCTCATTGACTTTTAAAGTGGACTCAAGTTTACTTAGATACCATTTGTAAGTTTCCTTAAGACCTTCCTTGAGCGGTATTTTAGCAGACCAGCCCATTGTGCTCAATCTGGAGCTATCCAACAGTTTGCGTGGGGCTCCATCTGGTTTGGTCCTGTCCCAATTAATTAAACCTTTGTATCCCACAATCTTGGCAATCGATTCTGCAAGTTCCTTGATGGACACGTCTGTGCCCGTCCCAATATTTAAAGGGAGCTCTAGCTCAGAGATATCCTGCTGCAAAAGGTGCAGGCAAGCATCAACAATATCGTCTGAATGAATAAATTCACGTCTTGGCGAGCCACTGCCCCAGAGGGTAATAGAATCAGTTTTTTGTGCTTTTGCATCATTAAACCGAGATATTAGCGCTGAAAGAACATGGCCGGATTCTGGATCAAAATTGTCATTCGGCCCGTAAACGCTATTTGGAATAACAGGAATGAATCTGTTAACGCCATATTGTTTGTTGTAAGCCAAACATAAATTAATGCCAGCAAGCTTCGAAATAGCATAAGGCAGGCTCGTTGGCTCCAACTTGCCGGAAAGAAGAATGTCTTCTGTCATTGGCTGGTCACATTTTCTAGGATACATGCAGGAAGAACCAAACAGGATTAGCTTAACTACGCGAGCGTTTTGGGCTGCTCTCAGCACATTAAGCTGGATAGTAAGGTTTTCTTCCATCAAATCAGCTGGATATGTATTGTTTTCAACAATTCCCCCGCTACGCCCAGCGGCTAGGAACACGTATTCAGGTCGTGTTTCTTCAAAAAAACGTTCTACACAATTTTCACTCCGTAGGTCCAACTGACTACGTGATAGCACCACTATCTGACTATAGCCTTTAGATTTAAGTTTCCGGAGAAATGCCGATCCTATTAGCCCTGTGTGGCCAGCTACATAAATCTTTGCATCTTTATTCATGACTGATGTCAACCCAAACCATTAGGCTGGAATAGCGCTATTTTACTGCCAAAGTTTTCAAACTCGAAAGGGACGTAGGTCAAATGTTTGAGCCGCTCTTTGACCCGTTCTTGTAATTCTGGCTTTACAATGAATACCATGAATCCACCAGCGCCAGCTCCCATCAACTTACCCCCATAAGCTCCTGCATCTCTGGCGGCTTCATATATGCCATCTATGGTTTTATTTGAGACTTTTTCCGATAGACTTCGCTTATATTTCCAAGCCTCAT
>CAYYIR010000250.1:0-2672 GCA_964471995.1 uncultured Nitrospina sp.
TTTTTTTTCATACCGCGAAAAGAAAATACGTCATCATTGATGCACCTGGTCATAAAGAATTTTTAAAAAATATGGTGACTGGCGCTGCGGATGCAGAAGCAGCACTTCTTCTCATTGACGCTAAAGAAGGTGTTCAGGAGCAATCTCGCCGACATGGCTATATCTTAAAGCTATTGGGCCTCACACAGGTTGCGGTGGTCATCAATAAAATGGACCTTGTAGGTTATGATGAAAAAGTCTATTCCAAAATTAAAAAGGAATACTCTAATTTCTTAAAATCACTCGGAGTGGAGGCTAAAGAATTCATTCCCGTTTCTGCCAAATTGGGAACCAATATTGCGGAACTTAAAGATGAAATGCCATGGTACAAAGGTCCTACGGTTTTAAATATGCTGGATCAGTTTGAGAAAAAACCGCGACCTGATCATCTTCCCTTCCGTTTTCCGGTGCAGGATGTATATAAGTTTGACGAACGCAGAATCATTGCCGGGCGAGTGGAGTCAGGAAAGCTCAAAGTAGGCGACCGTGTGATCTTTTCCCCCTCAAACAAACAAGCTGTTGTAAAAACGATAGAAGCTTGGAGCGTAGATGAAGAACCAGTCTCAGCAACCTCTTCGGAGTCCATCGGATTCACGTTGGATGAGCAGATTTTTGTCGAGCGTGGAAATGTTTGTACATTGAGAGAGGAGTTACCGATTGTCTCGACAACATTCGACGCCAATGTTTTTTGGATGGGACAACATAACCTGGAAAAAGGACGGAAATTTGTTATAAAACTGAATACCCAAGAAGTTGAATGCGAAGTACAGGAATTTAAAAAAGCCATCGATGCTTCAACTCTTGAGACACTTAGTAATCAGGATTATATTGCAAAAAATGATGTGGCAGAACTGACACTAAAAACACGTTCACCAGTGGCCTTCGACTTATTTGGGTCTATCGCTACTACAGGACGTTTTGTGCTCGTCGATCAATACGATGTTTGCGGTGGCGGAATCATAACGACCTATACACCTACGACTAAAGAAGACAAATTAAGAGATGAAGTTCGAACCCGGGATTTTAATTGGATCAAGAGTGATATTAAACCTGAAGAACGGGCTTATCGTAACGGGCACCGTGCAGCATTGATTCTTATCACCGGTGATCCGGGATCCGGCAAAGGCCCTTTGGCAAGAACGCTGGAGCAGAATCTTTTCGAAAATAACTTTCAGAGTTATCTTCTAGATAGAAGAAATGTGAATTTAGGTGTCTCGGCTGATTTAAAACAACCCGAAGCGACTATCGAAGAAGAATCGGCAAGACGACTGGGGGAAGTGGCTAAACTATTTCTTGATGCCGGTCATGTTGTAATTTCCACTTCGAACGCATTTCATCGAGAAGATCAGGAAGATCTAAAACTTTTGGCGAATCCTTATCAGGTGATAGAAATTCAAATTAGTTCCAAAACAATAGGCGATCCGGATATTTTACTTTCGCTGGATGAAGCCCAGAATCTAAAAGAAGCGTCGACTAAAATTCAAGATTTCCTGAAAGAAAAGAAGATTCTTACAGGGCACAATTATTCTATATAATTGATGCTAAAGGACTAATTATCCATTAGAGTTTAACATTGACATTGCGCAATTATTCGGGCATTAATAGCGCTTTTAAAATTAAAACCATCAAAAGATATCATGCCAAAAATAAAAGTCGTTAATACCGAAACCGATGAAACTTTTGAGTTCAAGGCAGGTTATGGCGCGAATCTGAGGCAGGCGGCTCTTTATAATGATGCGGAAGTCTACAAAGGTCTCAACAAATTTCTTAATTGCCGGGGTAGCGGTTTATGTGCCAAATGCGTAGTAGAAGTTGAGCCTATGGAAAACGTTAATCCGCGCACCTTTTTTGAAAAAATTCATAAGCTTGAAAACCACCAGAAATTAGGCTGTCGCGTAAAGGTTTACGGTGACATCACCGTCAAAGCTGCAATCGCAGACTAACCTAGCCAGAAGGCGACCCTCCACTTTTTCTCACTCCTGTTGCAACTAGAAAAAAACTTTGAATAAATTTTGTCTTCCTAAATTGTACCTGGAACCGGAAAATAGTAACTCCAACTAATATACTGCTTAACTTTATTAGAAACTCGCCGATTATTTGGTTTTCTAAGGTTGTTCAAAAGCTACCATACCCGAGGGGAAGACACACTAAATAGACAATTAGATTTGGATGATAATCAGCAAAGGCAGGAGCGTTAAACCGACTGTAGCTATTAAGGCATGAAATAAAACACCCCAACGTTTACTTAAGGGTACGATTGCGACAATATAGAAAACGACTATATAATCTATAGATGTATTTTCATGGTGAGTCTGGTTCATAATCAGAAAACAAATCAAACTAAACGTGATTGAATAATACATAAGCGCATGTATTCTAAGGTTCTGTGCTGTTTTTTTCTGGAAAGCAATAAATAGTCCCATAAATATATTAATCAAGTAAAACCCTATGACTGGCAATACCCATACCAGAGAAGGGGAAGCTAAAATTTTCGTAAAGAACCCCATTTTTCATACCTTCCTTGCTGCAGAATTTATTACCAATTTAGATAGGCCGAGATTATAACTTATCCCTAATTCTTATGCCTTTTGAAAGGTCTCCTTGACAAGAGATTTCCGTAGGTTTAAGGTGAT
>CAYYIR010000251.1:0-2642 GCA_964471995.1 uncultured Nitrospina sp.
TCTTCAATCATTTTCATGACTGTCTGCAAATCATCCTTTTTCTTTCCGTCTACTCGGAGTTCATTGCCGTTAATTTTAACCTGAACCTTGATTTTTGAACTCTTAATGTCTGAGGTTATTTTTTTGGCAATAACCTGTTCAATACCTTCGTTAAGTTTGTACACTTGACGTACTTTATCGCCTCCAGCTTTTTCCTTACTGCCTTCCTTTAAACATAAGGGATCCACCTTTCGTCTCACAAAATGTGTGACTATTAAATCATGAACCTGCTTAAGTTTTAGTTCATCATCGGTTACAACGGTTAAATCGTGATCTTTTCTTTCCAAAGTTGTCTCTGAGCCTTTAAAATCATATCTGGTTTTTATTTCGCGAAGCACATTAGATACGGCATTATCAATTTCCTGCAAATCTAAACGGCTTACAACATCAAAAGTTGGCATAAATATTATTCCTTTTCCTTATTTTCAATAGCATCACTTGGTAAAGTTTTTTTTGTTGAAAGTCTTCCTAAATCTTTAATTTTTTGAACTTGTTTTGTGAAACTGTTTGTTCCATCCTTTAATTTGTCTTTTGCATCTTTCATTTTATCTTTTGCTGTTTGTAATGCTTTGTCAGCATGACTAAATGAATCGTATACACCATAAGCCTTGTCATAAATATCGCCAGCTTTCTTCGCAATTTCCTCAACTCTTTTAGATTGCTTTTCAATTCGCCATAAATTTTCAACTGTTTTTAACAAAAAAGGAAGTGTAGATGGACAAACAATCATAATCTTTTTTTTCCATGCTTCTTGAACTAAATTTTCTCCATCTTTGTAGAGAGCTATAAATGCTGGCTCGACTGGAATGAACATTAAAATGGCGTCCAATGTTTTAATTTCATATAAGTTTTGATAACTCGCTTTATCTAATTTTTTTATAGAATCTTTAACCGCTTCCAAAAATTTTTTAAAGTGTATTGACTTAGAATTCTCGTCTTTTGCGTTAGAATATTCATGCCATGATTTTAATGTTACTTTGGAATCAATAATAATATCACGTTTACCTGGCATATGAACAATAACATCAGGTTTTTGCGGGTTTCCATCTGAGTCTTGATAAACTTTTTGTGTTTCATAATCTTGAGGTTCTTGAAGCCCTGAACTATCCAATATATTTTTTAAAACAAGTTCTCCCCAATCTCCCTGCTCTTTAGAGCCTCCTTTAATAATACTATTTTCAATACGATCCTGGACTAAATTAAAATTTTGCAATTCTTGTTGAATTGATCTTATATTTTCTTTTATGGAACCTAGATCTTCATGCTGATTATTTTCAAATTTTTTTTTGTTATTAAAAAAAAAATAAAATAACGCAATAGCTACTACAGCAGAAAGGAAACCTAGAAAAAAAATAAATATTTGGTAAGAGAATTCCATATCAAAATATGTTTATAGCCCATAGTGTTGAAAAATATACAACCAAGTATCTTCCAACCTTGCCAATAGAAACTAAAATTAAAAATGGAAAAAAGGAATAACGAAATGTTCCGGCAACAAATGTAATTGGATCTCCGATAAAAGGCACCCAGCCCAATAAAAGAGACCATTTTCCATATTTTGTGAAAAATATTGAGGCTTTATCTATTTGTTTTTGTTTAATTGGAAACCATTTTTTTTTCAAAAAATAAGCTGCGTAATAACCGCATATCCAGTTGAAAACTGAACCGAGAATATTTCCTGTGGAAGCCGCTATTAAAAGGAGTATTGAACTGTATTTTTCCATAGCAAGCAGGGAGGCAAAATAAACTTCCGATCCAAAGGGAACAATGGTGGCAACCATGAAGCTTAAGGCAAACAAGGAAAAGTATATCATCAGATTTTTTTAACAATTATATCAAATTAATGATTTTGTTTCTCCTATAGAAAGTTGCCAGATTTGATGCGCTTGATATCCCTGAAGTTGCGCTGCTTTTTTAAACTTTATGGGAGGCTCCCATGGGTCTTCCGCGCTTAATCGAATTGTACCCCAATGCATGCCCAGGATGTTTTTACTACTAAGCATGGAGGCAATTTCAACCGCCTCTTCAGGAGTGCAGTGTGATGCTTGCATCATTCCACGGGGTTCATATGCCCCAATGGAAATCATTGTTAAATCAAATGGCCCCAATTTCTCCCTGATCTCCGTAAACATTGGTCCAAAAGCGGTATCACCGCTAAAATATATTTTTTTTGATTGGTAGGCGATCACATATCCGTTCCATAAAGTGGAATTACGTTTTTGACCGATACGCCTTGACCAGTGATAAGCTGGTACAGCTGTAACATTAAAGTTGTTATTTTGCTGTTCATCATACCAGTCAAGTTCGATTACTTTTTTGTAGCCAAGACTGGAAACTGTTTTGAACAAATTTAAGGGACAAATTACTGTAATGGCATTTTTGTTTTTTATTTTTTTTAAAGTTGTTGTATCCAAATGATCGTAGTGATTGTGACTGATCAGAATGGTATTGATGTCAGGCAAGTCAGATATTTTTATACCAGCAGGGACATAACGGTCTGGACCGATGCCCAGTGGCCCCGCGGTCTTTGATAAAAAAGGATCGGTAAGGAGATACTGCTTTCCCAATTTAATTAGAAATGCCGCGTGTCCTAACCATGTAAC
>CAYYIR010000252.1:0-2616 GCA_964471995.1 uncultured Nitrospina sp.
GCTGCCGCAACAATTCCTACAACATTCATCTTAAGTTTTAAACTGGCCACTAGCTGTAAAGTAGCCAATGTGGTAGCTGCACCGGACATATCCATCTTCATCTCATCCATACTCGCACCAGGTTTAAGAGAAATACCACCGGTATCAAAAGTGACCCCCTTTCCTACAATAACGCTAGGAGCTTTCTTTTTCCCGGCCCCGTTATATTCCAAAACGATGAGCGCAGGGGGTTCGTCGCTACCTCGCGACACACCTAAAAGAGAACCCATACCCAACTTCTCCATCTCTTTTTGGCCCAATACTTTGCAAGTTATTTTGTTTTGACGTGCCATTTTTTTTGCATGTTCAGCCATGTAGGTTGGGGTAACGGTATTTCCAGGATGGGAAATCAGGTCACGTGCAGTATGGACAGCACTAATGATTTTTTCTGCGCGAACTATGGCTTTTTCTGTCGATGCATGTCGCGATTTTGAGGAAGTCAAAAGTGTTAATTTTTCTATACGGCTTGGCGGATCGTCCTTTTCATCTTTCGATTTGTAGTTATCGAAGTGGTAAAGAGCAAGACCTGCACCTTCGGCGATTGCACCTGCCAGTTCTCCATAGAGCCCAGCCTTTCCCTTGGCAATGACTTCCAAAATACTTAAATCTGCTGAAACAGATTTAAACTTAGATCCTTCTGCCAGCTTCACAGCCGTCGCTGCAGCTTGGCAGATTTTCTCGGGTGTTACTTCTTTAGTTTTGCCGACGCCAACTAACAAAAGATTAGAAGCTTTTACAACGCCCTTACTGTTTAGTAACAATGTTTGACCGGATTTTCCGCTAAAACGTTTTTGGTCAATGGCCTCACTGATTGTTCCCTGTAATTTATTATCTATTTCTTTTAACAAGGCATTAGGCTTTTTTACTTCTATGCAGGGTAAAATCAAACATTCAGTTGAATGCTCAAGTGGAAAATCTATTTTCTGGTTTATTTTTATCATGATGAATTCTATTAAAAAGGATAAATTGAGTTGTATTAAAGATGAAAGTTTATATTTATGACCTGTTGCAATCAACTGGAATTTTTTGATTACAGATCGCGGTGCACTTATTTGCAGACAATGTTTGTCGTTTTCCTCGAGAAAAACATTTAAATAGTCTTTCAATACATGCCATTTATCTGATTTTTGATCATTTTAGCTGAAAAAATACGCGGAAATTTTATTGCAATAGTTTTAAGACCTTCATGAGCTATAATATTGTAAGCAGAGGACTTAATAAGAAGTATCAAACCTTTAAAAAACAGGTTCGCTGGAATCATTGACAATTGGAGGCCCTATTAATACAATGGCTGGAATTTTCGACTGATTTATGAGAGATTAGTATTCTCGCTCACCATCTCGGGACTGGGAATTAAGCTAGCATTTTTTATTATTTAAAATTTGTTCAATTTTTGAATAGCAGGAGATAGTTCATGGAAGTCGTTGCAGACCAACAAGATCAGGCTGTCGAAGCAAAGCAAGGCCAAATAAAAATCACAGTATGTTTGAGCTTGAGCGGTATTGCTGAAGGTGGCGAAGAGGTCTACGCAGAATTTCAGAAGCAAATTGCTGAAATGGCGGCAAATGCTACGCTCGGAGAACGTAAATGCGAAATGGGTCAGGTAGGTTGCAGGGGTTATTGCAGTCGCGATGTACTTGTCGATGTTTATATTCCTGGAGAAGAGCGAGTAACCTATGAAAAGGTTAAGCCGGCCATGGTTAAGAACATCCTTAACGATCATATTATTGGTGGCAAACCCTTTAAAAAGGCAGCATCCAAACCGGATTATTATGAAACACTTGGAAAACAGACACGAGTTGCTCTCGCACATGGAGGCATGATTGATCCTGAGAACATTGACGAGTATATTCAAGTCGGGGGTTATGAATCGCTTAAAAAAGTACTGAGCACCATGAAACCCGAAGAGGTGATAGAAGAGGTTAAAAAATCTGGCTTACGAGGAAAGGGTGGCGGCGGATTTGTAACAGCTAATAAATGGGAAAAGGCTCGAAACGCTCCAACAGATGAAAAAGGGACTCGCTATATTATGGTCAACGGAGACGAGGGAAACCCTGCCTCGTATATGGACCGAAGTGTCATGGAAGGCGCATCCCATCAAGTTCTTGAGGGGCTATTGATTGGGGCTTATGCAATTGGTGCAACCGAAGGTATCATCTATACACGTTCCGACTACTCAATTGCAGTGAAGCGATTAAATATGGCGATTGATCAAGCAAGAGAAAGAGGTTTCCTCGGCGACAATATCCTAGGTTCGGGATTCAGTATTAACATTCGCGTGCATGAAGGTCTCGAAGCCTTTATCGGTGGCGAATCCACTGCATTGATGCAATCGGTAGAAGGCAAGCGTCCTTTTCCAAAAGCGCAACCACCCCATTCATCAGAGCAAGGTTTATGGGGTAAACCAACTGTGCTGAACAATGCGGAAACCTGGGCCACTGTTCCAAAAATCATTGCCAACGGTGCTGACTGGTATGCGTCTATGGGTAATGAAAATGCCAATGGCTGCAAAGTATGGGCAATATCTGGAAATATCAAATACAACGGCTTAATGGAACTGGATATGAAAACCACACT
>CAYYIR010000253.1:0-2598 GCA_964471995.1 uncultured Nitrospina sp.
CCACGTTCACCGTTTGCTTGAGGCCTTCGGCTTCGTCCATGACATCCTGTTTCAGTCCACTGAAGGTTTTTTGAAACTCACCCCAACCTTTTCCGATGGCTTTGGCGAGTTTGGGCAGGTTTTGAGGACCAATTACAACTACCGCAATTCCCATAATTATCATCAGCTCAAAAAATCCGATATCAAACATCTATAGGCTCCTTAATTTTTTCGTAGGTATATTTTAGCAGATTAGCCATTTATTTTCACCTTTCCAAGAGTGACTATTTTAAAGTTCTACTACTGAAGATCTTGAATAATAATGCTTTTAAGGTAGACTGTTAGAAGAATTATGGGCATTTCTATAAATATTTTTGGCCATAAGCAGACCTCATGAAAAAAGGCTTTCGAGTTCATTAGAAAAGATTAACGAATAACGAGATACCTGCATGAAGATTGTACGTGGCACCAAAAATATAAGCGGCCCTTTTATTTATCCTGTTGTGACATTGGGTAATTTTGATGGGGTGCATGTAGGTCACCAAATTCTTTTCAAAAAAGCGGCCGAGATTGCTCGTGAGAAGCGGGGCACCTCTATGGCCTTCACCTTCGAGCCGCATCCTTTAAAAATCATTGCTCCGGACAAAGTTCCCCCCTTGTTGACGCATTTCCACAAAAAAATGGAACTCATTGCAGCTTGCAACATTGACTGTGTTATTTGCGCTGATTTTACCAGACAATTTGCAGATCAGCGTCCGCGCGATTTTTCAAAGAATATTCTAAAAGAAAAAATCGGAGCGAAGGAAGTTGTTGTAGGATTCGACTATGCGTTCGGTCGCGGTCGTGAAGGAACCATCCCTTACTTAAAAAAGATGGGAGAAGAATTCGGGTTCATCGTTCACGTTGTAAACCCTTTTCAACTTGATGGAATGACCGTGAGTAGTTCGCATGTGCGCGAGGTTATTGAATCCGGAAATATGGAATCGGCGCGAAAGTTTCTTGGCAGATATTATTCGATCGTTGGGCCTGTCGTTGCGGGGTACAAAACGGGGCAGGCGATTGGGTTCCCAACCGCTAATATTGACACCAGTAAAGTTCAGATTCCAAGAACGGGCGTTTATGCTGTGAGAATGATCTACCAAAAGAAATCATACGATGCTGTAGCAAATATTGGCTTTAATCCGACTTTTAATCGCGATCGTCTGAGTGTTGAAGTACATATATTTGATTTCAAACAGGTGATTTATGGTAAAGAAATTGAAGTGGAATTTATCTCACGTATCCGAAGTGAAACAGCTTTCAAGTCGAAAGAAGAGCTGGTTGATCAAATAAAGAAAGATATAGCAAAAGCCAAAATACTACTTGAGGAAACTAATTGAAAAAAGTTCGACAATCATTAATAGGGCTGATTATTGCTATTGCTGCGCTTTATTACACCCTACGAAACGTTTCCATTGAAGAACTGACTACCTCGTTTAAAGATGCTGATTTGGTTTATTTCGTGCCGGGTTTGGTAATCATTTGTTTGAGTTATGTGACTCGTGCATACAGATGGCAGGTTCTTCTTCGACCCTTTAAAAAAATTCCAGTAAAGGAAATTTATTCACCGCTAATGATAGGTTTTATGGGAAGCATTCTCCCTGCTAGGGCCGGTGAATTTATACGCGCCTATGTGGTTGGGAAAAAGCATAACATTACCTTTTCAGGAGCGTTTTCAACCATCATCGTGGAGCGACTGTTTGATCTTGTTTGCTTGATGGGATTGTTTGTATGGGTCTTTGTGTTTAATGCTGAAATGTTCGATCCCAATCTGACTTTTTCGGGGATATCTGTGAAGAGTATGGCAGCAGGATTTGGTCGCGTTTGTTGTATTGTGGTAATTGGTTTGCTGTTATTCATGTTTTTGCTTGCCTGGCAGGAGAAAAAAGTCAAATCATGGGTTGCCTGGTTGATTCGATTTCTTTCTGAAAAATGGAAAGAAAAAATAATGTTCATGATTGGTCAGTTTGCATTGGGGTGCCAGATCATCAGGGACAAAAAGGCATTGATGCAGATTACCCTGTTCTCGGTTTTGACATGGTTCCTGATTGTAGCGTTGTATTATCCGTTTTATTTTGCCTTCGATTTACAAACCAAGTCGTTGCATTCAGTCCTACTTTTAACAGTAATGGTTTGTATCCTTATTACAGTGTTACCCACACCAGCTTTTCTTGGTTCTTATAATGCCGGAGTATTGATCGCCTTGCACGAAATCATGGGCGAAGCTGAGGTCACGGCTGTCAGTTTCGGTATGGTAGTTTGGGCCGCATCCTTTTTAGTGGTTTTTGCGGGCGGGCTCTACTTTATTTTTAGTGATCAGATGTCAGTACAATCTTTGATGAAAGCCGAGGAAGCTTTGGAAAATGTGGAGCATCCTTTGGAAGGAGAAAACCTATAGAGACGGGCCGCCACCAGATATAAATCTCTCCACGTTATATTCTTTCTTAACTTTAGTGTCCGTCTACAAATGAACTTGAAAATTTTTTAAGCACTCTTATAATACAGACATTTAATAACTATCTAGAATATGCCGAAGTGGCGGAATTGGTAGACGCGCATGATTCAGGTTCATGTGGGGGC